>JAPUIV010000055.1 GCA_027296665.1 Acidobacteriota bacterium
TTACTCGGCATCCAGAAAGCACTGCTCACGCGTTGGTCGCCCCGAGCGACCGGGCGGAAGCGCCGGGGACCAGCCCCGGCTTGCGGGCCGCCGGGAGTCGCCCGCGCCTGGGGACCGGGACATAGGAAGCGTTCCTCGACGGGCGCGGGAGGCGGCTTGCCAGCCGTGGACGGGCCGGCGATGGAGCAGGAAGCGAAGGGCGAGCAAAACGTGAGCAAGAAACGCTCCTCGACGGGCGCGGGAGGCGGACCGCCAGCGTGACCGCGCGATTCCGATTCAAGAATTTCCATTCAGGGTTCCCCCGGCAGGACGATTCCAGAGGCCCGTTTCGCGGGACCGACAGGCTTTTCGAATCCCATATCGTGGCCGGCAAGGTGGAGCAGGTCGATGTAATCCCGATCCCCTCCTTCGCATTTCGACACCGAATTCAAGAACCGGATCAGTTGATCGGCTGCCTCCCGGATCTCATCCCGCCGTCCCGGAGAATCGTCTCCGGCGAATTTCTTTACCTCATCCACCAGGTGGCGCCCCAGCAACCCGGGAAAATTCTCCACGGTCGCCAGGGAGCTCATGGAACGCCGGAGGAATGTAACGGCTTCCATAATCTCACCGTCGTCCCCCTTTCCCGCCTTCGCCGCGCCCAGATAGAGGATCCTCTCGATCTCGAACAGGTCGCGGACCAGAGAATCCTTTCCCGCTCGAAGGTATCCGGCATATCGCCCGGTGAACTTCTCCCGGACCTGGGGGGCGGCACGCTGCCTACGATAGGATTCACCGGTGTGCAGGTAGGGACAATCGGCCGGGCAAGGGAAAACGGTCCGGCGGTTCTCCCCACAGCAGGCAGTACAGATCATCCCGGACAGGTGGGGGCATTTCCGTTTCCCTTTTCGGTCACGGCAGTGCGCGCATTTCACCACGGCAATCCCTCGAGTGTCCGGTAAGGTCTGGGAAGAGGCGTCAAAGGATCCGCTGTCAACCTGGAGGCGGCGATCGGAATTGAACCGATGATGGAGGTTTTGCAGACCTCTGCCTTACCACTTGGCTACGCCGCCGGATCCACGAAAAACTCGTGCGAGTTTCCATATTCTATCGAAGGTCCGCCAGGGGGTCAATTCCATAGCCTTTCCCCAGGGACAAGGGCATTAGAATTGACTTCGAGCCGCGGGGACGTAGAATTGGGAGCGGGAGTGATTCGTGGAAAGCGACTGGACACAAAAACGGAAATATATGCGGGTTGAATGCCAGGTTCCCATCGAGGTGATCGAACCGGTCCGGACCAGAATGGAGACCCTCAACCTGAGCCTCGGAGGGGCTTTCTGCGATTCTCCCGTCAGCATGTCCAGCGGACTCCAGCTTACATGCATCATCCGCGCCAGGGGTTACAAGATGGTCCGGCAAGACCTGCAGGTGAGCGCCCTGATCCGCCGTTCCAAGCAAAAGGGAAACGGCGAGTCAGGCCATATGGTCGCAATCCAGTTCGTCGAAGTCCCGGTCATCGCCCAATCCACCCTCAAGACATTCCTCGAAACCCTGACGGGAATCAATTTATGACGGCGGGCGGGAGGTCCCTAGATCACCTTGAGCTGCCTTCCAACCTTCTGGAATGCCTCGAGGGCCTGATCCAGGTCTTCCCGGGAATGGGCCGCCGATAGTTGGCATCGGATCCTGGCCTGCCCCTTCGGCACCACGGGATACCCGAACCCGGTAACGAAGATTCCCTGATCGAGCAGCATCTGGCTCATCCGTATCGCCTTGGCGGTTTCGCCGAGAATGATCGGAACGATCGGGGTGATACCCGGGACCGGGCGAAAACCGGAAGCGATCAATTGTTCGCGGAAATAGACGGTATTCTCACGGAGCCGGCCGACCCGTTCGGGATGGCGCTCGAGAAACTCGATCGCCGCGAGGGAGCTGCAGGCCACGGTGGGGGGCAAGGCATTGGAAAACAGTTGCGGGCGTGATCGCTGGGCCAGGTAATCGCAAATCGGGGCCGGGCCGGCGGTGAATCCACCGGCGGCGCCCCCCAACGCCATCCCCAGGGAGCTGGTGAAGACATCCACCTCCCCATGAAGCCCGAAATGTTCCGGGGTCCCCCTGCCGGTCGCGCCGAGTACTCCGGTCCCATGCGAATCGTCCAGGGCCAGAACCGCATCGTATTTCCTGGCCAGTTCAATGAGATCGGGAAGGCGGGCGACGTCCCCCTCCATACTGAAGACCCCGTCGGAAATGATGAAACGGCTGCGCGCCTCCCTCGACTCCCGCAATACCTGTTCCAACGATTTCATGTCGCTGTGGGAATAGACTCGTCGCCGGGTCTTGGCCAGGCGACACCCGTCGATGATGCTCGCATGGTTCATCTCATCACTGATCAGGACATCTTCCTCGCCGAGGAATGTGGCCATGAGCCCCGTATTGGCGTTCCAGCAAGAGACATAGGTCAGGGCCGAATCCACCCCGAGGAAGGAGGCGATCTTCTCCTCCAGCTGCCGATGAACGCTGAAAGAGCCGCATATGAAACGAACGGAAGCGGTTCCCGCCCCGAATCGTTCCAGCCCCGCTCTTCCCGCTTCGACGATCTCGTTTTCGTTGCACAGGCCGAGATAGTTGTTGGAGGAGAGGATCAGGACATCCCCCCGGCCTTCCATTTTGACGTGGACTTCCTGGGGAGAGTCAATGTAATTCAGGATCTTGTAGGTGCCATCTTCCTTGAGCGAGTCGATCTCGGCCTGAATTCGCCGGAGGAAGCTGGATCCACCCTTGTTTCCGGGTCTTTCCGGTTCATGGTTCACGGTCACCTCCAAGGCAACGCCGGACCCAGACCGGCCGGAAAGAGGCAGGGGACTGAAGGAAAATATTGGAGCGGGAAACGGGATTCGAACCCGCGACGTCAACCTTGGCAAGGTTGCACTCTACCACTGAGCTATTCCCGCGTCTTCCCTTTTATATAACAGCAACAAGCTTGTCCTGTCAATTCAGGTTCCCACCGAAACAGCGTCCCGGAACAGGCGGATCTGTTCCCGTTCTCCGGGTATCAGAACCACGGCCACCACGTCGAACCGGCAAGATCGATCTTCCCAGCGCCTTTTCTGCAGGTAGGCGCTGGCGAGCCGGATCAGGCGCCGCTGTTTGCGCTGATCCACAGCCTCCTCGGGACTCCCGAACAAAGGCCCGGTCCGAGTCTTTACCTCGACAAATACAAGATCTCCTCCTTCATCCGCGATCAGGTCGATCTCGCCAAACCGGGTCCGGAACCGCCGCTCCAGGATGTGGTAGCCGTTTTTCTCGAGATGCCGGAGGGCAATCTCTTCTCCCCGTTTTCCTGTGGAGATCCGATCGTCCATTCCTGCCTATCCCGCCACCGCCTCTTCGAGGCTCGAGGAAAAAATATCCAGAGCAACGTCCACCTGTTCGGAATCGATCATCAGGGGAGGAGAAAACCTGACGGTGTTGTCGCCGCAGCCAAGCAGGAGCAAGCCCTTGCCAAAGGCGGTCTCCACCACCCGATCGCGCAACTCCGGGAACTTCTTCCCGTCTTCCGGATGCACCATCTCGGCGCCGATCATCAATCCAAGCCCCCGGACATCGCCGATGACGGGAAACTTCTTCTGGATTTCCCCCAGACGGGACTTCAGGCGCTCCCCCTGGGTCCGGCAATTCTCCATGTATCCATTCTGCAGCAATCGGATGGTCGCCAGGGCGGCAACGCAGGAGATCGGATTGCCGCCGAAGGTGCTTGCATGGGCCCCCGGAGGCCAGTCCATTATCTCCTTCCGGGCGATCATGAGCCCCAATGGCATTCCCGAAGCGACCCCCTTGGCGACAGTGATGATATCGGGCTCGATACCGAAATGCTCTATGGCGAACATCTTCCCGGTCCGTCCCATTCCGGATTGTATCTCGTCGGCAATCAACAGGATCCCGTGCCGGTCAGCCAGTTCCCGGATTCTTCGCAGGAACTTCTCCGGCGGAACCACGTACCCGCCTTCGCCCTGGACAGGCTCCACGATGATGGCGGCGACCTCCGAGGGGGGCACTAGGCGGCTGAAATGGAAATCTTCCAGCAGTTGAAAGCATTCGACCTCGCAACTCTCGACCGATCGGTTCACCGGGCACCGGTAACAGTAGGCGTAGGGGATGTGGTGCACGTTGGATAGGAGCGGGGAGAATCCGGCCCGCTGGACATACTTGCTGGCCGTGAGCGACAGGGCGCCCATGGTGCGGCCATGAAAGGCGCCGAAAAATGCGACGATATGCTGCCTGCCGGTCTTGTAGCGGGCCAACTTGATGGCGGATTCCACCGCCTCGGCGCCGGAGTTTCCGAAATAAACCCGTACATCCCCACTGATGGGAACGATTTCCGCCATCTTCTCCGCGAGGAGAACCTGCGGGCGGTAATAAAAATCGGTCCCCGAAATATGGATCAGGGCTCCCGCCTGCTCCCGGATCGCGGCCACGACCTCGGGATGGCAATGACCGGTGGAACAGACGGCGATTCCAGCCGCGAAATCGAGAAACCGATTCCCGTCGGGATCCACCACAACCGCTCCTCTACCTGTATCCGCCACGAGCGGGTAGGAGCGGGTGTAGGACGTGGAGACCTTATCGGCATCCCGCGCAATCCACGCCTGGGATTTGGGTCCCGGCAGGGAGGTCTGGATTCGTGGCAACTTTTCGTTCATCTCATGGTCTCCTTTTCACTCATGGATTTTACGGGTTAACGTTTTCGTTTCCATCGGACACCGCCCTGGGTGTCCTCGATGATGATTCCCTTACCGTCCAATTCCATCCGGATCGCATCGGCCCGCGCGAAATCACCCTGCCCTCTCGCCCGGGTCCGTTCCTCGATGAGAGAGGCCAATCCCGGCTCCAGGAGTTTCTCTTCCCTGCCCGCCTCGAGGAGACCGAACACATCCTGGAACCCGGACAAAAACAACTCGATCTCTTCTTTTTCCTCCATCCCGAGCCGGTTCTGATCGCACGCGGCGTTCCCTTCCCTGACCATCTCGAAGACGGCCGCCAGCGCCACCGAGGTATTCAAATCATCATCAAGGGCCGATACGAAGGCATTCCGGATCGATTGGAAGGCCTTCAGGAGGACCGGATCGCCCCCGGACCCGCAGGCCTTGTCCGAGATCCGGCGGCGGAAATCCCGGAGCCTCTGGAGGTTTCCGGCGGCCCAGTCCAGGCCCTCAAAGGTGAAGTTCAAAGGTTTTCGGTAATGCTGGGACAGGAGTAAATACCGGATCGCCATTGGGTCCTTCCCCTTCGCCAGGAGATCGCGAAGGGTAAAAAAGTTCCCGAGTGACTTGGACATCTTCTCGCCTTCCACAAGGAGATGCGCGCAGTGGAGCCAGTACCGGACGAACGGTTTCCCGGTTGACGCTTCGCTCTGCGCGATCTCATTCTCATGGTGGGGAAAGACGTTGTCGACCCCTCCGGTATGGATGTCGAAGGTTTCCCCCAGGTACCGCATACTCATGGCGGAGCATTCCAGGTGCCAGCCGGGTCTGCCGCGGCCGATCCCGGTTTCCCAGGCGGGCTCGCCCGGCTTCGCCGCTTTCCACAGGGCGAAATCCCGGACATCCTGCTTGTCATAAGAATCCGAATCACCTCGCCCCGTGCTCCGGAGAGCCTCCGGGCGGAGGCGAGTGAGTTTTCCATAGGAAGGGAACTTCGCTATCCGGAAATAGATTGATCCATGGCTTTCATAGGTAAAATCTTTTGATTTAAGAGATTGGACGAGGCTCTCCATATCCGGAATATGCTCCGTCGCGCGGGGATAATGATCCGCCTCGTGGACCCCCAACCTTTTCATGTCCTCGAAGAATGCCCCTATGAACCGGTCGGTAACTTCGCCAAGGGAAGTTTTTTCGTCAGTAGCCTTCTGGATGGTCTTGTCGTCCACATCGGTGATATTCATCACCTGGGTGACCCGATACCCCTTGTA
>JAPUIV010000056.1 GCA_027296665.1 Acidobacteriota bacterium
ATGGATCGAACCGAATTTCTCGTTTGTGGAGCGGGTCACGTTATACACGCCGGAATCGGCATGGATGGAACCGGAAAAGACCCGGAAGAAGGTGATGCGGCCGGCGAAGGGATCGGCAACCGTCTTGAACACGAATGCGGAGTAAGGTTCATCGATCACCGGCTTCCGGTTGAGGATCTGGCCGTCCTCCTTGGGGTCCTTGCCGGTGATCTCGCCGCGTTCCAGGGGGGAGGGAAGAAAGCGGACCACCGCGTCCATCACCTGGCGAACGCCAATATTCATCCCGGCCGAGGCGGCGAGGATCGGGAACAATTTCCGTTTCAGCACCGCCTTGCGGATCCCTTCAGAAATCTCTTTGTTGGTCAGTTCTCCCTTGTCGAAAAATATTTCCATGAGGGCATCGTCGGACTCCGCCACCATCTCGATCAATTTTTCCCGAAGGGACTTGGCCTCCACGGCGAGTTCGGCGGGGAGATCGCCCACCGTCATCTTTCCCGACTCGTCCGGTTCGTAGAGGAAAGCTTTCATTTCGAGGAGATCGACCACGCCGCGGAAATCTTTCTCCTCGCCCACGGGGATCTGCAGGGGGATGGCGGTCCGGCCGAACCGTTCCTGGATGGAGGAGATCGCCCGTTTGAAGCTGGCCCGTTCCCGATCCAGCTTGTTCACGACCAGAATTCGGGGAAGCTGGAATTCCTCGCAAAAGGCCCAGACCTTCTCGGTCTGGACCTCGACCCCCGCGACCCCGCAGATGTTCACCAGGGCCCCCTCGGTCACCCGGAGGGAGAGCTTCGCCTCGCCGATGAAGGCGCCATAACCCGGCGTGTCGATCAGATTCAGCTTCCGCTTGTCCCATTCCAGATGCGCGAGGGCGGCGCTGATGCTGATCTGGCGGTCGATTTCATCCTGTTCGTAATCGGTGACCGTGGTCCCGCTGGTCACCTTCCCGAGACGGTTCATCATCCCGGAATCGAACAGCATGGCGGATACCAATGAGGTCTTGCCGCAATCACCATGTCCCACAACGGCGACGTTGCGAAGATCCTGTGCCGCGAATTCCTTCATTTTATTTCCCGGCCTTCACTTCGTTCATGATCATCTTCGCCTGCAGGCGGACCGATCCGCAGCCCGGGTCATTGATATAACAATGCCCGACCGGATCCTGGGTACAGTTCCCGCAGGTACAATGTTCGCCATTTATACGTTTCAGAAAACGGTCTCTTTGGCGGGGAGTCAGAGTGGTCATGTCGAGTCCGGGAAAATGGAAAAAGACATTGCCGACCACCAGAATCGAAGCCTTGTTTCCTGCCGGGGTGTTCTTTTCGCCGCCCTCCGTTTGACCCATGGCAGCGGGAATCGCGCCAAGGCCGCCGAGAACCATCATCAGGAGGGAGGACAGGGCGATCTTCCGGAACCCGCCAATGGAAAGGGTCATGAAGCCTCCTTTCAGGGATCGATTGGTTACGCTCAAATTACCCGAATTCTCCCGATCTGTCAATACGATCGGGGTCGTTTCCCCGGCCCGGAAACCGGCTCAACCTCCTGAATTGACAGCCTATTTTCCGCATGCTAGCATCGCGCCGAGAACTGCTTCCCGGACGCGGAAATCGGAGCATTTCGGCAGGCAACAGGGTCGGATCCGCCCGGTGTAAGGAATCCTCATGCCATTGGGAGCCCACATGTCGATCGCGGGCGGGGTCGATCTGGCCATCCTTCGCGGCCAGGAGGCCGGATGCCGAGCCATCCAGATCTTCACCAAGAGTTCCAGCCAGTGGCGGGCGCGTGACATTCCTGACGAGGAGATCGATCGGTATCGCGGGAACCTGGCCGCAAGCGGTATCCGGACTGTGGTCGCCCACGCCTCCTACCTGATCAATCTCGGCTCCCCGGATGCGGCGCTGTGGGAGCGATCCATCCAGGCCCTGAAGATCGAACTGCAACGGTGCGACCGGCTCGGGATCCCTTCCCTGGTCCTGCATCCCGGCGCCCACATGGGCCGGGGGGAGGAAGCAGGACTGGAAAGGGTGGCCGCCGCTCTGGAAGAGGTCCTGACCGGCCGGCCCCGGCGGGGCGCAGCCATCTGCCTGGAGACCACCGCGGGACAGGGCACCTGCCTGGGACACCGTTTCGAGCATTTCCGGACCCTTTTGAAGAAGAGGCGGCTGGCCGCCCGCCTCGGTTTCTGTCTCGACACTTGTCACCTTTTCGCCGCGGGCTACGAGTTGCGCGATCGCACCGGCTACCGGGAAGTCATGGCCCGTTTCGATGACCTGGTCGGACTGGACCGGGTGCGGGTGATCCATTTGAACGACGCCAAGAAGGATCTGGGCAGCCGGGTTGACCGGCACGAACACATCGGCAAGGGGTTCCTGGGACTTGAGCCGTTCCGCTGGATCCTCCGGGACCGCCGGTTCGCCGGTTTGCCCATGGTTCTGGAAACCCCCAAGGCGATGAACGGTCTCCCCGCCGACCCGCTCAACCTCTCCCTGCTCAGGGGGCTGCGCGGCTCAGGTAAAAAGAGATGACGGCCGGCGCCGAACGGCAACTTCTTCGTGTCAACGAGATCTTCTTCAGCCTGCAGGGGGAGTCGACTTACTCGGGGCTTCCCTGCGCGTTCGTTCGCCTGACCGGGTGCGACCAGCGCTGCCGGTGGTGCGATACGGAATATGCCTTCCATGCGGGTGAGGAGATGTCGATCGAGGAGATCCTCGAAGCGGTCAAAAAATATGATACCCGTCTGGTCGAGATCACCGGTGGCGAGCCTCTCCTCCAGAGGGAAGCTTTCCTGCTGGTCCGCCGACTGTCGGAGATGGGGTACCGGGTCCTGGTGGAAACCGGTGGCAGCCAGGATATCTCCGGCTTGGATAAAGAAACCGTGGTGGTCCTCGATCTGAAATGTCCGGGCAGCGGGATGACCGGCCGGATCCTCTGGAGGAACCTGGATCTTCTTAAACCTGATGACCAGGTGAAGTTCGTGGTGGCCGACCGGGCCGATTACGAATGGGCTCGGGGTGTGATCCGGGAGCGCGGCTTGGCGGACCGGTGCGGCATCCTGTTCAGCCCGGTGTTCGAGGAATTGCCCGCCAAAATCCTGGCCGGCTGGATTCTGAAGGATCACCTGCCCGTTCGCCTGCAGATTCAACTGCATAAATTGCTGTGGGGTGCCGATGCCCGGGGTGTCTGATGGCCCCGGGCGCGATCAGGCCGGCCGGCCTGGGGCGGTGGTCCTGGTCAGCGG
>JAPUIV010000057.1 GCA_027296665.1 Acidobacteriota bacterium
GATCGCGGATAACCAGAAAACGACCCCGGGAACCGCACCCTTGACGAAGCCGAAGAAAAGCCACAGGCAAGCCAAAAAGCCGTAGAGTGTGAGAATGTAACCGCCTAATACGAGCCAGGATCTAGGGTTGGGTTTGATCAGAATGTAGAAAAACCTTTCGGGTCGCTTCAAGTCAAAGACCAGCAGGGAAACGGTTAGGCCGGTGAAGATTAGTGCTAAGACAGGGCTGGCGATGTAAAGTAACGATTCACCCTTGTAACCCATACCCAAGAGAATTGCTGCAACCAGTAGAGTGCCCGCACCGATCGACTTAGTCCAGAGATAGGATGCGATCATCCTCCCCCAAAGAGGTGGGTGCGGTACGTCGTAAACTTCTCGCGCCACGCCCGGGGTGGTTTTGCCTTGCTTCTCCCTTAGTAAAGCGTACAGGTCTTCGCCAGGCTGCTTGTCCGCCCATAGATGGGCGCTTTGGGGCTCCATCTTCGTGGGCTGCAACAAATCTCCATCGACACCTACGTAAAAGAGCTTCGGCTTTGTTCCCTTCTCTGGCTTACGCACACTCGTTGTTTGTGTCGCTACGATCTTGGCTACCTGACTTGCTGGATCGTCGAGGTCACCTGACATAATTGCTTGGGTAGGGCAGATGATCTCGCAGGAAGGTTTGAGCCCCACCTCCACACGGTGAGCGCAAAAGTTGCATTTTGCTGCGGTGTTGGCATTGGGATCGATGTAAAGGGCATCGTAAGGACACCCCTGAAGGCAGGCCTTGCATCCGATGCACCGGTCTGGATCGAAATCGACGATGCCGTCTTTCCTGGTGAACAGGGCCGTTGTCGGGCATATGGCCGTGCAGGGCGCGTTGGCGCAATGGTTGCACCGCAGAACGCTAAAGAAGCGCCGGGAGTTGGGAAACTCCCCCTTTTCAATCGCCTTGACCCAGGTTCGGTTAACTCCCAGGGGAATGTCATGCTCCGCCTTGCAGGCCACCGAGCAGGCATGGCACCCGATGCATTTTCGATTGTCGATGACGAAACCGTAGGTCATTCCGCACCCTGCAAGCAGGTAAAGAAGCGAGGAGTGTATCAGAATGTGGAAGATAGGATGGGTGGAAGAGGTTCGGAGTTCAGGACTTCACCTTGGCCTGGCGCTTCTGGGACTGCGGGAAGGAAGAGATGGGAAACTGGGAAAACACTTTCTTTCCCACCTCTGATCCCTCCAACGGCTTGGAAAACCAGTTCCCCTGGCCAAAATTACAGCCGATTTTTCGCAACTGGGAAATCTGAATATTCGTCTCCACCCCTTCTGCGATGACCTGCAGGTCGAGGGCATTGGCCAGGCGAATGATCGTTTCGACGATCCGTACGGCCTTTTTCCCCTGCTTGAGCCGGGCTACGAAACTCTGATCGATTTTCAAGATCTCCACCGGCAAGTTCTGGAGCTGGGAAAGGGAGGAATAGCCGGTGCCGAAATCGTCGATCGCCATTCTGAAACCGGTCTTTTTCATCCGGGCCAGGAGTTTCCTTGCCTCCTCGGGATCGCTGATGAGGGTGTTCTCGGTGATTTCGAAATAGATCCTTCTGGGATCTTGCCCAAATTTCCGGATCTCCGCCTGGACATTGGACAGGAATTTCGGATCGAAAAACTGTTTTGGTGAAATATTGATCCCGAATGTCAGCCCTCCGGTCAATGGATTCTCCCGGCCCCAGGCCCGCATCTGGCGGCAAACTTCGGAGAAGATAGAATGCCCCAGCTCCAGGGCGAGTCCAGATTCCTCCGCCAGGGGAATGAACTCATCCGGCGGGATCCATCCCCGCTCCTTATGATGCCAGCGCCCGAGAGCCTCGAACCCGACCAGGGCGCCCTTTTCCAGATCGAGAATCGGCTGGTAAGCGACGCGGATCTCGCCTCGCTCCACGGCCTGGTGCAGATCGGTCTCCAGCCGGAGAAGATCCTGTACCTTGGCGAGCATCCGCTGGTCGAAGATCTCGAAACGGGCCCGGCCATTCGCCTTTGCCCTGTACATGGCGGTGTCGGCGTCCCGCAACAGATCGCCCGCCCGTTCGTAGCCGGAAGGACCGAGGACGATTCCGGTACTCAGGGTGATGAACAGCTTGCGGCCCTCCAGGATCATGGGGTTCCGGAAACTCTCCTCAACCTCCTTGACCACCCTGGTGGCGTCGTGGAGGGAATCGATATCCTCGAGAAGCACGGTGAATTCATCCCCACCCATCCGGGCCAAAGTCCAGCTGAAACCGGGGCGGTCCCCCCGCACCGATCGACCGCGGTCCCTCACCGGTGAATCGGCGCTGAAACGCTCCAAACATTCCTTGATACGTTTTGAAACCATGACCAGGAGTTGGTCGGCTTTCAAGTGCCCCAGGCTGTCATTGACATTCTTGAACCGGTCGACGTCGAGAAAAAAGACCGCCAGGCTGTTTCGCGACCCATGCTTCCGGGCCCGGGCGAAGGCGTGGTCCAACCGATCGAGAAACAGGGTGCGGTTTGGAAGGCTCGTCAATGAATCATGGAGGGCCATGAACATCAACTGCTGTTCCATCTTCTTACGCTCGTCGATATCGGTCTGGGAACCTGCCATCCGGTAGGGCTTGCCGTCCTCCTTCGACCTTACCGCCATTCCCCTCGCCAGCGTCCACCGGTACGACCCATCCGCGTGCCGGATGCGGTACTCGACCGAGAAATTGGAGGTGGCATCGCGCAGATGGCCCTCGATTCGCGCCTTCACCCTTTTCCTATCCTTTGGATGCACCCGGCCCAGCCAATCTTCCGGGCTGGTTCCCACTTCATCTTTTCGGTATCCCAGGTTCTGTTTCCAGCGCGGAGAGTAGTACACCTCTTCCTTGACGAGATCCCAATCCCACAATCCGTCGTTTGCGCCCCTCGCCGCCAGGGCGTATCGCTCTTCGCTCCGGCGCAAGGCGTGGGTGCGCGAATCGACAAGTTCCTCCAGATGAGTTGAATAGAAGAGAACCTTGTCCTGGAGCCGGCCGGCGATTCCGCCGACCACCCCCAGAAGGAGGGCGAAACCGTCTGAAAAGAAATGGACGGGGGTGACCTCGTGCAATCCCCGGATCAACGTGAAGCTGAACCGCTCCGGCAGAGCCTGGTACAGGGCGAAGTAATCGACCAGGTAACCGCTCACCGTCAGGGCCAGCCCGAGGAGAAAACCGGCCAGGCTGTACTGGAATACCCGGGTCCGCAGAAGCCGGACCGTTCGCCGGGTGAAATTCTGGATCGATGGGGAGAGGAGGGGTAAGGGAATCAATTGGATCCCCGAAACGAATCCTCTCCCGCCCGGGGTGAGATCGCAGGTTTCCGGGAACGGATCATCGCCATCCAGCCGAACAGTACCGTGGTAAACCCGAGCAGGCCGATGATGAACCACCAGTTATTGAAAGGTTCCGGTGGTGGGGGCGGGGAAGCCTTATCCCTAGCCTTCCGCCGGTTCAACGATCTTTCTAAGGCGTCGATCTTGCTGCCCTGATCCGAGGCAAGCTCGACTCCGGAAAGAATCCGGTTGTAATGCCGGTACCTGGCAACGTTCGCCCGCCAGGACGAGATTTCCTCCTCGGTCGAAGGACTTTCCGCCGCGATGGCCTCGATGCTCCGATCCAGGAGATCCGAAAAAACGTTTCCGATCGGATCCGAAGGGAATTTTTCCAGATTCGGTGGGGGGGCAGTACCCTCCTGAATGAGTGAGGCCATCGCTTCCAGGTGGAGGGTTTCCCGGTCCTGATAGCTTTCCACCTGTTTCCGCAATTTTTCCTGTTCGAGGGCAAGATCGAGGGTGCTGCGCTTGACCACATCAAGGCGTGTGCGGAGGGCATTCGCCCTTTCATCCTCGGCGAGAAGACGGGTTACCTCCTCCTTCGCCGCTTCGGTCAGGCGGGCCATGATTTCCCCGTCCAGAAGTTCATGGATCTCCGCATACTCCCGGGTTCGGAATAGGGCGGCGCGATCCTCCGCCCGCTCCAATTCCTCGGCGATGGTGCGGTCGACCTCCGTCTGGATCCGGTGGATGGCAGACCGGGCCCAGTGTGCAATCAAGTCCATCGTCTCCAGGCCAGCCGCTGCCGATGGAGGATCGAGATCCTGGACTCTGCCGGCGACCATGAGATCCAGATGATTCAATACTTCACGAATATTGGACAACCGTTTCCCAAGCTGCGGCAGGACTTGATCGGAAAAATAGAGATCGGGATCCCATTCCGGAATCGTCGAAATCAGATCTCGCAATTCGCGGAGGGAGGCATCCGTCGATTCGAGTTCCCCCCGGGCCAGATGGCGCCTTGCCGAGCCGGCCAACTGGTAAGGGTCAGGTTCCCCGGGGGTCGGCCATGCCGGAACCGTCGCACCGAGAGACAGAAAAAATGCGGCGAGAACCAGCTCATGGACAGTTCGGTTGGGTGTTTCCTTCCACATCGATGAATACCGTATCGCCTTCCGCCCGGTCGATCCGGACACAGGCAGAATCCGCGGGTCCAAATCGGGAGATCCGTACATCGGTCAAGGGCGGCGCGTCCGGATCACGGACAAGAGGAATTTCACGAAAAAAAGCAATCGAAGTTCCGGCTTCGGGGGTCAACTCCCAGACCGACCGGAAACCGTCAGCGACCACATAGAACCGGCCGAAATGGATCAGGAGTTGAATGTTTCGAGTCGCCGCCTGGGTGAGAGGAAGTTCCTCGGCGGCAAAGATCGGCCCGAGATCGATCTTGCCGAGCAACTGCCGGCCTCCCGTCAACCGGGCAAACCCATCTTTCCCCACGGCCAAGGGGACACGAAGAGAATGATGCTCCAGGGTCAGAGTGCTGGAGCCGCGCCCGATCTCCGCCACCGGCCCCGACACCGGCCGGCTACCTCCCAGGCAGGC
The DNA here is from genome assembly GCA_027296665.1 of Acidobacteriota bacterium. Taxonomy (GTDB): domain Bacteria; phylum Acidobacteriota; class Polarisedimenticolia; order JAPUIV01; family JAPUIV01; genus JAPUIV01. Next base: position 4,892 of record JAPUIV010000057.1, read on the forward strand.
GGTCAATAGGGCCGAACTCAGGACCAGGATGACCCCCATCGCTTGTTTCAAGTTTTGGCGCATCTGGATGTCCATGTAGTCCAAAAATATTCCGGTAAAATGCGCCCCCCCCACAACACTTTCCATCATTTAACTTATGCCTCGGGGCGGTATTTTCAATCCGGCCCGGCCGGGCCGAAAAAACGCTGGAGGCAAGGGAGTTTAGATGACCGGCGCGCGGGAAACTGGTATCATGTCCCGGAAATTACGGATTTGTTGTCTCCTGCAGGGGGGCGCTTAAGTGGAAATTCGCGAAAATATCCTGGAAACCATCGGCAACACCCCTTTGATCCGGTTGAGCCGGTTCTTCAAGGGTGAGGCGGTCCTGGCGGTTAAGGTCGAGTCGTTCAATCCGGGTTCCAGCGTCAAGGACCGGATTGGGCTCTCCCTCATCGAGGCAGCGGAACAAGCAGGCAAGCTGAAACCAGGTGGAACCATCGTGGAACCGACCTCCGGGAATACCGGAGTCGGGTTGGCGATTGTCGCCCTTTTGAGGGGATACAAGCTGGTTTGCACCGCCTCCTCAAAGATCCCCCCGGAAAAAGTCGCACTTCTCGAGGCTTATGGCGCCGAGGTGATCACCTGCCCCGCGGACGTACCGCCGGAGGACCCGCGTTCTTACTACAAGATGGCGGAAAAGGTCCGTGACGAACGGGGAGCCTTTCTCCCGAACCAGTACGCCAACCCCGCCAATCCGGATGCGCACTACCGGACCACCGGCCCTGAAATCTGGCGCCAGACCGGGGGCCGGATCACCCACTGGGTAACCAGCATAGGCACGGGCGGAACGATCAGCGGAACGGCGAAATACCTGAAAGAAAAGAACCGGGATATCCGCGTGATCGGAATCGACATCGAGGGGAGCGTGTTCGGCTATTACCGTGAGCACGGCACCATGCCTCCCCAGGACCAGATCCATCAGTACCTGGCCGATGGGATCGGTGAGGATTTCATTCCCGCTTGTGTCTGGTGGGATTACATCGACGAGGTGATCACAGTTTCCGACAAGACCGCCTACCGGACCACCATGGAACTCACCCGAAAAGAAGGAATTTTTTGCGGATCGTCCGGAGGGGCAGCGGCCGCGGGGGCCCGGCAGATCGCCGAACCCCTTGCCGCCGGGGCCATCGTCGTCACCCTGCTTCCCGACTCGGGCGAGCGGTATCTCTCCAAACTCAACAATGCCTGGATGCGGGAACGCGGCCTGGTCGAATAACGCCGGAACCCGGTCTCAACGAGGGCAGCCTGATCGGTACCATGGTACCTACCGTAGTGAACTCTCGAGAATTTGCCTTCCTGAAGGTTGATCCCGTACTCTACTACGGAGTACAAGGGACCGGAGGAGGTATCAAGATGGCCGGAATGACGATCGGGAAACTCGCGCTGGAGTCCGGGGTGCACGTTGAAACCGTTCGATATTATGAACGCCGAAAACTGCTTGTCCGGCCTCCCGACAGGGCTTCGGGGTATCGCATCTATTCCGGTGATGTCGTTCGCCGGATTAGGTTCATCAAGCGAGCCCAGCAACTCGGTTTCTCCTTGAATGAGATCCGGGATCTGCTGTGGTTGAAGGCCGCACCGCGCAAGCGATGCGACCAGGTTCAGAAAAAGGCCAAGGTGAAGATCCGCGAGATCGAGGATAAGGTCCGGTCTTTGAATTCGATGCAGGCCGCCCTGGGCAACTTGATTAGGGAATGTTCGGGAAAAGCCGGGGTCACCGATTGTCCGATCCTGAATGCCCTTGAAACGGAAGGAGAAAGATGAAAACGCTATTCCTGATCCTTGCCTTCGCCCTTTCTCCCGGTTTGTCCGCCGCGCCGGCGGCGGAGGCGGCAAAGATCCAGTCTCTTTCCGCGGGGGAAAGCGATCTACGGACCGCCTTCAATGCCGACAGCGATAAAGTTCGCCTGGTATTGATCCTGTCCCCCACATGACCTGGATGCCAGCATGGCGCCCGTGTGGTGCAGGAAAACATCTTGTCACGCCTGAAAGATGAAAAGCTTGCCGTTCATGTGGTATGGATGCCGGTTCTGGCCGGTGATGATCGCGAGGCGGCCGAACAATCCAAGGGGCTGATTCCGGATCCGCGGGCCCGGCATTACTGGACAGATGAACAGAGCCTGGGAATGGCTTACGGAAAAATCTTGAAACTTCCGAGGGGACGGGACCTGGCCTGGGACATCTACTTCGCCTTCGATGCCGGGGTGAAGTGGGAAGAGGCCCCCCCGGTGCCGGCCTACTGGACGCACCGTC
>JAPUIV010000058.1 GCA_027296665.1 Acidobacteriota bacterium
TCCCCCATCGATCCCGAGACATCCATCATATAAAGAATGAGAGCGTTGCTTTCCGGCTCCGGAACCCGTTTCCAGGTTCGGTACCGGCGATCCTCACGGATCGGAACCACGATCGGCGAGCCCGAGGAGTAGGAACCGGCGGCGATCTGTCGTTTGATGGCCTGCTTGAACGTGCGCTTGAAATGCCGCAGGCTCTCCGGTCCGGTCGACGAGATTCCCGTGTATTTGTCGCGCTTGGTTATGATTTCCTTACGGCCCTTCCTCTGGATACGGGGAAGTTCCAGTTCCTCCCCCAGTATCTTGGCCAGTTCCTCCAAGGATACCTCTACTTCCAGGATATGTTGGCCGGGTTGGTTCCCGGCCTGGCCCGGTCCATCCTGCGGCTCCGCCCCCAGGACCTTTCCGACCTCTCCCTCTCCTTGCCCTACCCCGCCGACCTGTTGGGGGGAGAATACAAACCTGGGAATTTCCACCTGGGGAATGGGAATGCTCACGAATTTATTGCCCTTTTTCCCGATGAGCTCTCCCTTGGACATGTACTTCCTGAGATCCCGGCGGATCCGCCCGCGGATGATTTCCTTGAAGCGACTGTGATCCTGTTCAATCCTGAGGACCATCGCGAAACTCCTGATGTCGATTGCGGTGGAATGAAGAAGACTATGGAGGACCGGGTCCGGGAAGAGTTACGACTTTGAATCGCCCCGGGCGAAGATACTCGCGACGTAGTTCAGGACATCCGTGGCGCAAACGTCACAGTATTCGTAATCCTTGATAAGCCGCGCTTTGACAACGTCAATCTTCTCCTGTGTATCCTTATCCACTACACTCGAAACGAGACTGGTCAGTTTGATGGAATCCTTCTGATCTTCAAAAAGTTTCAATTCCAACGCCTTGTGCAGCCTCTCATTGGTCTGGTAGTTGAATTTTCTTCCTTCCACCGCCAGGGCGCCGATATAGTTCATGATTTCCCGCCGGAAATCATCCTTCCGGTTCTCGGGAATGTCGATCTTTTCCTCGATCGACCGCATCAAACGTTCGTCCGGATCCTCGTCCTGGCCGGTAAATTTGTTTCGGACCCTTTCCTTCTGAGTGTAAGCCTTGATGTTGTCAATATAGTTGGAACAGAGACGGGAAATGGCTTCCTCGTCGGCTGATATGGCCCGCTGGACCTCGTTTTTGGTGATATCGTCGTATTCCTGTTTGACAACCGCGAGTAGCTCCTTGAACCGCTTTTTTTTATCCTCGGCGGTGATCAGATTATGGTGCTTGAGGCCGCTCTCCAGTTCATTCAGGACCATGAAAGGATTGATACAGCCTTCCCCCTTGTCGCTCACCAGGGCATTGGAAATCTTGTCCTGGATGTACCGCGGGGAAATCCCGTCCATTCCTTCCCGCTCCGATTCTTTTCGCAGTTCCTTGATGTTGTCCTCGGTGAAACCGGGGAGAGTTTTGCCGTTGTATAGTTTCAGCTTCTGAAGGAGCGTGAGATCCGCCCGCTTGGGTTCTTCAAGCCGGGTGAGCACCGCCCACATCGCAGCCATCTCGAGAGTGTGCGGAGCAATGTGCTTTCCCCGAATTCGCCGGGAGTTGTAGTCCTTGTCGTAGATGTGGTACTCCTCTTGAAGTTTCGTGATGTAAGGAATATCGACCTTCACCGTTCTATCCCGGAGGGCCTCCATGAATTCGTTGTTCTGGAGTTTGCGGTATTCCGGCTCGTTGGTGTGGCCGATGATGACCAGGTCAATATCTGTCTGGGGGAATTTCTTCGGTTTGATCTTGTGCTCCTGGGATGCTCCCAGGAGGTCATAGAGAAAAGCGACATCGAGCTTCAGGACCTCGATGAACTCAATCAGGCCCCGGTTGGAGATGTTGAACTCCCCGTCGAAGTTGAAGGCCCGGGGGTCGGACTCGGAACCGTATTCGGCGATCTTCCTGTAGTTGATATCTCCAGTGAGTTCGGTGGAATCCTGGTTCTTTTCGTCCTTGGGTTGAAAGGTGCCAATGCCAATGCGATCCTTCTCGGAAAGGGAGAGGCGCCGGACCCGCACATTCTTGACGATCTGAGTCCAATCCCCCTCGAACTTCAAATTCATTTCCCTGAAATACTGCCGGCATGCGGGGCAGAGTTCTCCTTCGATATCGAGAACCTGACGGTCGGTATGTTCCCGGTTCAGGATCTCGAGGATCCGGGGACGCCAATCCAGGGGAACGAGATGCAGGGGATCCTCATGCATCGGGCAAGGGAATTCCTCGAAGGTTCCCTCCGGAACCCTGCGGCCGGAATCTTTCTCCAGAACCCAGCTGAAGGTATACAGGGCCCCTTCCGGCGTGCGGGAATATCTTTCCAACCCGCGTTTGAGAAGGCGGGCGATGGTGCTCTTGGCGCTTCCCACCGGTCCATGGAGAAGTATGACCCTCTTTTCGGTTCCGTATTTGTGGGCCGCGGACTTGAAGATGTTGACAATTTTCATCAACGGGATGTCGAGGCCGAAAAGGGCATCTTTCCCGTTGCAGTCCGGATCTTCGAAAAACCGGTAATGGGTGATTTTCTTCTTGTTGTCGTAATATTCGGTTGTTCCCTTGGAGAGGATCATGTCGAAAAGTCTCTGGAAGGCGGACCTCGCGACTTTAGGGTCTCGTTTCACGATGGCAAGGTAATCCCAGAAGGATCCCTCCCAATGCTGTTCCCGGAAGCCCTTGAGGTCCATGAGTTCCTCCCGGACCACCGAGAGAATTTCCTCCCCTAAAGCACCTTTCGGAGTTTCCGGCATCTTTTCCTTCTCCAGTGAAATGGTTCCCTTGGTCACGAAATATTCACCATTTTTCCTTCCATCACGACAGTCATTTTTTAATATATCCCTGCCCCGACCCTTTGTCAAAACAGGCTCATAGGGGAAAACAAACCGATTCCATCCCTCATTCCGGAGCCTGCTGTGATTTCACAGCAACGGAGAATCCGGGCCTATTCGGGGGGGAGAGAAGGCGTCAAACTCCGCGTCGTCCGGGTGTTTCCGGGCAGGCGACAACATCCCGCCAGAACAGAGGTGTCATCAAGGCGAGCAGGGCAATGCAGGGAAGGAGCAAGCCGAAGAAGATGCCCAGGAGAGGGGTTTCCATAACCGGTCCGGGGATGGGAAAAGGCATCTCCGGCGGGTTGAAAAGGAGCCAGCCGAGGCTCTCGGCGGCGACCCGGGCCAGAATGGTCAGTGTTTCCAACGCCTTTTCAAACAAAACCCTGGGGAGAGGGTACACCCAATTCTGCGGGATCGAACTCTGGGTGAGCCATGCGGCGCCTCGGCCCAGTCCGAGGAAAAGAGTTCCCGCCCCCAGAAGAATCGAGACTAGGCGCAGATGATGATGCCGTCTTCTGGATGGAGCCGGCCGGGAATCGAGGGGCAATCGCTCCCGGATCCGGGCCAGAAGATGTTCGGCAGTGGCCGGATTGGATTCGATGCCCGATTCGACGGTCATTGCAGGCAAGTCGGTCAATTCAGTCAATGCGGTCAAGAGTCTATCCATCTCCAGAACCTGGGAACTGCAGGGGTGGCAGTTCCGCAGGTGGCGGTGAAGTTCGAGGGCGCTTCGCGGTGATTCCTCGCCGTCCGCCAGGGCGGAGGCGGTGAGGAGGGCCTTGCGGCAACTCAACACTGGTGTACTCTCCATTCAGAAGATGGCGCGGCGGAGGCATTCCCGCGCCCGGAAAAGCCTGTTCTTGACCGTACCTATCGGGAGATTTCGGATCCTGGCGATCTCGTCGTAGCGCATGTGGTTGAAATGGCGCAAGACGATCAGGTCGCGATAGGATGGAGGCAGATCCTCGATCGCCTGGTGAATTCGTAGGTTCACTTCCTTGCCCCGGATTTCCTCATACGGGGAGGGCTCCAGACTTCGCAAGGTGTCGGCGGGCGTTCCTGAGGGCCTCCCGGGGTCCCGGTCCCCGAGCGGCTGGTGCCAGGGTCGTCTCTTCCGCAAATAATCAATGGTTCGATTGGAGGCGATATGGTAAATCCAGGTGGTGAAACGATACTGGGGATTGAACCTATGGAGTGCCAGGTAGGCCTTGATGAAGATCTCCTGGGTGAGTTCCAGGGCCCGGTCGTAGTTTCCCGTCATCCGGAAAACATAGTTGAGGATTCCCTTGTGATGCCGGTGAAACAGCAGATCAAAGGCTTCCCGGGAATTATTGGAGACGCAACGACGAACCAGGATCTCATCGGCGATGCCGTTCCGTTCCCTGGGTGAAACAGAAAGGGAATTTTTTCTCCGCCGCGATGCGGTTTTTTCTTTCAATGTTCTGGCCGTGTTCATTGGTGTTTCCGGGTAAAATGCTACATTATTAGGGGATGCTGAGACAAGCTCTTCCCCCCCGAACGGGGCCTCGTCCACCGTGAAGCCGCCATTTTTCAAGATTCCTTCCGATCTTTTTCCCCTCGAAGGTTACTTCGGGGGGCCGAGGGCCGACCTGTGGGGTCGTTTGCTCCGGCATTGGCGTGACCTGTGTGGACGCCTCGACCGCGACCCCGGCCTGCGGGTCGCCTTCCTGGATCTGCCTGCCGGCCGGAGGCTGGCGGGGGAGCTTCGCAACACAAAATTCAGGGAGAGATCTTTCTTCGATCGTTGGAGGGAGACGATCCCGATTGACGAGGCGACCGGTTTGTACAGGGAATGGTATCTCAGACGGAGGCTCTCCCAGGAGATTGATAGAGGCGACCGGTTCCAGGAGGAGACTGCCATTCTGGTTCTGGAGCCGGAAAGAGGCGATGGGCCCGTTACCCGGGAGGAAGTCGAGTCCCTTCTGGGCGGGATTGGCGAATGGGTACCCTCCATCCTTCGCAAGTCCGATCTGGCCTCGAGGCTGGGTCGGTCGGGAATGGCCCTTCTCCTCCCGGGCACGGGCCGGAAAGGGGCAAATCTATTGCTGGATCGGTTGAGACTTATTCCCTCCAGACCGGAAATCAGGCCTCGATCCGGCGCGGGGATCTGGAATCAACTCTTTCGGGTCGCGGTGGCCGTCAACGGGAGGGATGGTGCCACCGCCGGTAACCTTCTCCGGAAGGCGACACGGGACCTCGAGTCGGGATCCGGCCCGGAGGGGAGATCTGCCCGGATCCGTCTCCACGGCCGTCTTCACGCGAACCGGTTTCGCAAGGTAGGAACTTCATCGATGTTCCCCCCGGCATTAACCCCGTTTCCGGGGGCCGGGATGGTTCCGGGCGGCCGGCAAGGCTTCCTGGACCGTTCCATCGCGCCATCCTATTCCCGGCTCCTTTCGAAACTTGTTGGAATTCATTTCGACGAGGCGGAAGCTCGGCGGCACTGGGCAGGCCTGGACCGGCATCGGCGTTCCCTTGAGGTACAACTCGATAGACCGGTCGGTTTTCAGGTTGCGGTTCTCGACTATTTTTTGAATCTGCACAGTTATTTGGGAAGGCCGGTTCTGGTTACCGAAGAAGCTTTCAGCAGGTTGGTGGATCAATCGATCGAGGACCCATTGACCGGATTGGCCTCTGCGTCCCACATGGTGTCTTCCATACGAGCGGAAGTAAGAAGATCCCGCCGGCGGGGAGGTTCCTTTTCTCTGCTCTGCCTCGATCTCGAACGGAAAGGGGACCCGATCGACCGTGAAGTGGCCGGCCTCATCCAAGGCTCCATTCGAGGGTTCGACATCGCCGGCCGGCTCGACGGTGGCCGGTTCCTACTGCTTCTTCCCGGGACGGCCGGTTTGGGCCCACTCCGGGTGGCGGAACGAATCCGGGCCGGGGTGGAGGGCCGGCTGGTTATCAGGGTCGGAATTGCTGAATATCCCCGGGACGGCATCCGGCCGGAGACACTACTCGAACAGGCCCGCCGGGGAGTTAATCGGTCCCGGTCAGCGGGGAGGAATCGGCTGGCAGGCTCTCCGATCCCATCGGGGAAGGAACGATATGGTCACCCTGGGCGTTGATACCTCCACAATGGCCGAAGGGATCGGTTTGGCGGGAAAGGGGATTCTTCTCGACGAAAGGAACAACCATATCCGTAGGACCCACTCGGAACGGCTTCTTTCGGGAATCCAGGGTTTGTTGGAGCAGGCAGGAATCGATCTTACCGCCATCGATGGTTTTGCCGTGACCTGCGGGCCCGGATCCTTCACCGGTTTGCGAATAGGTATGGCAACGGTGCAGGGGTTGGCTCTTGCCTGCGGGCGCCCCGTGGTGGGGTTTTCCACCCTGGAGGCGATGGCCTACTGGTGCACCCGGTCATGGAGGGGGTGGGTCTGTCCCATGATCGATGCCGGTCGCGGAGAAGTCTATGCCGGCTTGTTTCGCCTGGAGGAAGGGAAGGTGCGCCGGGTTCGGGAGGATACCGTAGTCTGCCCGGGAGCCTGGGCGGATCGGCTCCCCGCGAACGAGAAGTTCCTTTTCGTGGGAGATGGGGCAGGCCGCTACCAGGGTCTCCTGGTGGAACGGCGGGGAATGGGACACCGGGTTCTGCCTTTCCACCCGTTCCTCGGAGGGACTGCGGCCCTTCTTGGGTTCCAGAAATTCTCTGAAGACTCCACCGCCGGTAAGGTCGCCCTGCGGCCAAACTACATTCGCCGGCCTGATCTGGGAAGAGGTTCTCCGGTTGGCAATAATTGAAGAGCCTGGGTTTGTGCCTATGCAGATCGAAGACCTTGAAGAGGTTCTGCGGATCGAGATCGATTCCTTCGAGGATCCCTGGAACCGGGAATATTTTGTACATGAGGTCCTGGAAAATCGCCATTCCCGCTGTTTTTGCTTGAGGAATCCAGGGCAAATGGTTCTGGGCTTTGCCTGTACCTGGGTGGTGGGAAAGGAATTGCTGATTCACAATTTTGCCATTCGGCGGGACCGGCGGGGGAAGGGGCTGGGAAGCCGGCTCCTGGAATCGGTTCTCGATTTCGGTCTGGGAGCGGGTTGCAGGGTGGCCCAGCTTCACGTTCGCCCCTCCAATCGGCCGGCGGTGGGTCTCTACCGCCGGGCAGGGTTCCGAACCGTCGGAATTCGGAGGGAATACTATGGGGTGGGCCAGGAGGATGCCTGGGTCCTGGAGAAGCCCCTCCGGAGATCGACGGAAAAGGGGGGCGAATATCCTTCTTGAAGCCTTTTCTAGGGGGTGATATAATTTTGGTTAAGTTCGGTTTCTGCCTCTTTTTCACTAGGTAAAGAAGGAATGGAGGGGAATTTGCCTGAAATCCACGAGAAAGCTACGGTAGAGGGCCATGAGTTCAGGAATTTGAAAGAACAGCATAGAGGGTTCGAGGAGCGTCTCGAAATGCTCCGGACCAAGAGCTTTTTGAACGACGAGGAACGGGTTGAAGAGAAGGTTCTGAAGAAGAAAAAGTTGGTCCTGAAGGATCGAATGGAAGCGATTATCCAGATGCAGGAAATGGAGATCGGGAACGAACCCCGGGAACATTGAATCGTTTTCGCGCCTGTATGCCGCAGGGAAGAACGCTGTAAATTTTGAGTTGGGGGGGTCGAACGAGCCCCCCTTTTTGTTGATAAAGACCAAGTCAGGAAGCGCAAGAAATGGAAAGAACAGGGAAGTCCGGCCCCGGCGGCCTCTTGTGGCGGGAGGCGCTCCGGTTTTCGGTACCGCCGGCCATCCTGGCGGCTATCCTCGTTCTCCTGGGTTTTCGTCTGGCCGGAGCGATTCTCTGGTTGGCGGCAGTTGGCATTGCCCTGTTTTTCCGTGATCCGGTCCGGGAGGTCACGGAACCGGTGAACTCCATTCTGGCTCCCGCCGACGGCAGGGTGGTTGAAGCCGGTCGCATGGAAGATCCCGCGAACGGGTCCCGGTTGGCGATCTTCATGTCCATTTTCGATGTTCACGTGAATCGTTCCCCGGTCACCGGAGAGGTCGTGGCGAGACGCTTCCGCAAGGGCCGTTTCCGGCCCGCTTTTTCCGCGAAGGCGGCACGGGAAAACCAGAGCATGGAAATAAGCATTTCCACCGATCACGGCCCGGTCCTGATGCGCCAGATTTCCGGAGCGATCGCCCGGCGGGTCGTCTGCTGGAAACGTCCCGGAGATCCGGTCAAACGCGGGGAGAGGATCGGCTTGATCCGGTTCGGGTCCAGGGTGGAGTTGATTCTGCCCCCCACCGCCAGGATCTGCGTCCGCCCCGGGGATCGGGTCCGGGGGGGAGAAACGGTGATCGCCCGGTTCATTT
>JAPUIV010000059.1 GCA_027296665.1 Acidobacteriota bacterium
GGACCAGGCCCTGGCGGTCCCGATCCAGGCCTTGACGATCCGCAAACCGCCCCAGCCGGAACCGGCTCCGGCGCCCGAGCCCGGCGGAATTGAGGCTGCCCAGACGGAGGAACAGGAGGACGCCGAACCGGCCGAGGAAACCGAAGGGGTGTTCGTGGTTCGGGAGAATATCGCCCGATTCCTTCCCATCAAGATCGGGATCAGCGGGGAAAAGGATTTCGAGGTGCTGGAAGGACTGCAGGAAGATGACGTCGTCATCACCGGGCCCTACCAAGCGATCCGGGAACTCCAGGATGGGGACCCGGTGAAGGTGAAGCAGAAAGACGAAAAGGACAAGTCCTGATGAGCGCCAACGGGTGGCTGATCGAGACTCACGACCTCACCAAAACCTACCAGATGGGGTCGGAAAAGATCGTTGCGTTGTGCGATGTCACCCTCAACATTCGCGCCAACGAATACGTCGCCATCATGGGCCCCTCCGGTTCAGGGAAATCGACCCTGATGAACCTTCTCGGATGCCTCGACACCCCAACCTCCGGAAAATATCTGCTTGGCGGCCGCCAGATCGATCAGACGCATGACGACGACCTAGCGGAGATCCGCAACCGCGAGATCGGTTTCGTCTTCCAGACCTTCAACCTCCTGCCCAGGGCGACCGCCTTTCAGAATGTCGAACTCCCGCTGATCTATGCCGGGATGGCGGGGCCGGAACGGCGGAAGCGGGTTCTGGGTGCCCTGACCGCGGTCGATCTCGCCGATCGGGCCGGCCATCTTCCCTCGGAGCTGTCGGGAGGCCAGCGGCAGCGGGTCGCGATCGCCCGTGCCCTGGTGAACCGGCCCGCCCTGGTGCTGGCCGACGAACCGACCGGGAACCTCGACACCGCCACCGGTGACGAGATTCTGAAGGTCCTCCGCTCACTGCACCAGAAGGGGCACACCATCCTGATCGTCACCCACGAACAATCGATCGCCGATCGCACCGATCGCGTGATCAAGATCCGGGACGGGCGGGTCGAGTCCGATACCCGGCGGAACTGAACCGATGCTGCTCCTGGAAGGTATCCGCATCGCCATCCACGCCCTGGTCGCCCATAAACTGAGGTCGGCCCTGACCCTCCTGGGCACCATCATCGCGGTGCTGTCGATCATCGCGGTGGTCTCCATCATCCAGGGGATGAACCTGTACGTCGAGGAAAAGATCGCCTCGCTCGGTTCCAATGTCTTTTCCGTCCGCCGGGGCCCCTTCATCGTCCTGAGCCATGAGGAAGGCGAGAAGATCGCGAAAAGACGGCGCATCACAATGGAAGACGCCGAGGCGATCCGGCGGCTGGTAGGTTCGGCCCAGTATGTCGGCGCCTCCACCGGCACCTCGACCCTCGTGTCCCGGCGGAAACTCAATATCGAGAGCGTGTCGATTCGCGGCCGCTCCAAGTTCTATGGATTGCTGGCCGATTTCGACCTGGATACAGGCAGGTTCTTTTCCCCACCCGAGGTCGATCGGAGCCGGCCGGTTGCGGTCCTGGGCTGGGCCGTTGCCGACAAACTCTTTCCGCGGATCGACCCGATGGGGAAGAAGATCAAGATCGCCGGGACCCACTTCCAGGTGATCGGCGTTGCCGAGGAGAGAGGCAACGTTCTCGGCCAGAGCCGGGACGAGTTCGTCGCGATTCCGATCACCATTTTCCAGAAGCTGTTCGGCCGGCGCCGGTCGATCTCCATTCCCGTGAAAACCGCCGACCTGGAGTCGTTCGACCAGGCGCGCGAGGAAGCGATCCTGGTGATGCGCACCCGGCACCACCTGAAACCAAACCAGGAGGATGACTTCGCGGTGGAGACCTCGGAATCGATCCTGGGCTTCTGGAAGACCATGTCGGCCATGATCTTCCAGGTGTCGGGGGGGGTGGTCTCCCTCTCCCTGGTCATCGGCGGGATCGTCATCATGAACATCATGCTGGTCTCGGTCACCGAGAGGACGCGCGAGATCGGCATCCGCAAGGCGCTCGGCGCCCGGAGGAAGCAGATCCTGTGGCAGTTCCTGGTGGAGTCGATCACCCTGTCGATGGTCGGCGGCGGCGTGGGGATCCTGTTCGGGGTCGGCGTGGCCCAGGTGGTGGCATGGACCACTCCCCTGCCGTATACCGTATCGGCCTGGTCGATCGCCATGGCGTTGGCAGTGGTATTCCTGGTCGGGCTCATCTTCGGGATCTATCCGGCCAACCGCGCCGCCGGGCTGGACCCGATCGAGGCGCTCCGCCATGAGTGACCCCAGGAAAGCGAGAGGCAAGGCATTCCTGGAGAACATGCGGATGGCGTTCGGGGCCATCCGCAGCCACAAGCTCCGGGGAATCCTGACCATCCTCGGAGTCTTCATCGGCATCGCCACCGTGATCACCATGACCGCCCTGATCCGCGGCCTGAATGCCAGGGTCACCTTGCAGATCAACGATGCCGGGCCGAATCTCCTGTTCCTGCGCAAGTTCGACGCCGCCCTGTTCGTCGGCGGCCTCCCCAAGGAGTTGCGCGATCGGAAGAACTTCCGGGTCGAGGACGCCGAGGCGATCCGCCAGCTTCCCGAGGTCCTGGAAGCCTGTCCGATCCATTTCATCCAGGAACGGCTTTCCTACAAGGGCGAGCGGACCGAACCCCTCTTTGTTCTGGGCACCAACTCCTCGTTTCTCCGGGTGCGGAACGCCATCCTCCAGGACGGCCGTTTCCTCACCCGGGAAGACGTCGAGCACCATCGCCGGGTCGCGGTCCTTGCCACCGGCGCCGTCGAGGCGCTGTTCCCCCACATCGATCCGATCGGCAAGAAGATCCGGATCCGGG
>JAPUIV010000006.1 GCA_027296665.1 Acidobacteriota bacterium
GTGAACCGGTCCCGGAGAGGCTCATTCACCCAGTTCGCCCTGTTAATCTTGCCCCTGCTGATCTTGTGTTGGGGGTCGGTGCGGGCCGGCACGATCGACTGGGACCGGGTCCGGGATGAATCTGTCGATCATCTCTCCCGCTACCTGCGCATTTCCACTTACAATCCGCCCGCGGACACCCGAAAGGCAGTCGAGTTTCTCCGGTCGATCCTGGAAAAAGAAGGAATTCAGGTAAAGGTATTCGATGCCGGGGAGGGGAGGCAGAATCTCCTGGCCAGGATCCCGGGAAACGGATCGGGACGAAAACCCCTTTTGCTTCTGCACCACATCGACGTCGGTCCCGCCGACCCCGAACTTTGGTCCCACCCGCCCCTGGGAGGTGTCATCGCCGGCCAATATCTCTGGGGACGGGGCGCCATCGACATGAAGGGGATGGGGATCATGGAGTTGATGGCCTTCCTCCTGGCCAAGCGGCAGAACCTCCGTATGGACCGCGATCTCCTGTACCTGGCGGTGGCCGAGGAAGAGACCGGAGGGGAGCGGGGAGCCAGGTGGATGGTGGAGAACCACTGGGAGGAACTGGACCCGGAATACGTCTGGGATGAAGGCCTGGTAGGGACCGAGAAACTGTTCACCGAACGGGGGGTGGTGTGGGGGATCTCCGTCGCCGAAAAAAAGGTATTCTGGCTCAGGTTGATTGCCGAGGGGACGGCGGGCCACGGATCGCAACCCCATGATGATAATCCCGTCGACGTCATTGCCCGGGCTATCGCCCGCCTTTCCGCCCATCGCTTCCCCGCGGCCCGGAATGCCGTGGTCGAGGAGATCTTCCAACGCCTGGAGGAACCGATTGCCAACAAGTTCACCAACGCCATTCAGAGAAACACCTGCTCCCTGACCACCATGACAGCCGGGGTGGGGGATCCGCCCAAGGTGAATGTCATTCCCTCCCGCGCCGAGGCGACCATAGACTGCCGCATTCTTCCCGACGTCGATCCGGACGAGTTCCTCGATCAGCTCAAGGAGATCATGGGGAAAGAGATGTTCGACGCGGGTCGAATCCGGATCGAAACGATCCAGGAAGCGGAAAAGTCCGGAACCACAACCAGGTTCGATTCCGACCTGTTCCTGGCCATGCAACAGGTTGTGGAGGAATCGCTGCCCGGCTCGGTGGCGGTGCCGGTCCTGGTACCCTGGGGAACCGATTCCCGTTACTTCCGGGAACGCGGTGTCAAGGCATACGGGTTCATCCCGATCATCGTCGGCCCGGGAGAACTGGCGAGAATGCATGGAGTGGACGAGAGGATCTCCATCGAGAACGTCGGGCTCGGGACCCGGTTGATCTATCAAATCATAGAACGGTTCACCGGCGGTCAATGAAAGCCACCGGCGAGTGAACCGGCTTTCCCATCTCTACGCCCGGTATTTCCGGCTCACCTTCCTGAATATCCTGGCAAACATCACCGTGCCCCTCGTGGGGCTGGTCGACATTGCGATGCTTGGCCATCTGCCCGATATCCGGTTCATGGCCGGGGTGGCCCTCGTTTCGATCCTGTTCGATTACTTGTTCTGGAGCTTCGGTTTCCTCCGGATGGGAACGACCGGAACCGCCGCTCAGGCAGTGGGCAGGGCTGACCGGAACGGTCTCTTTCTCGTGCTGTACCGAGCGCTACTTCTTGCCGGCCTCATCGGCGGCGCCCTTCTGATCCTGCAGTACCCCCTGCGCGAGGCCGGGTTCCTGCTTCTTTCCGGAGAGGCGGGAGTTGAGGATGCCGGGCGGGCCTACTTCAACGCGCGCATCTGGGGAGCGCCGGCGGCCCTTCTCAACTTCGCGTTCCTCGGATGGTACCTGGGCCGGGAGGAAAGCCACAATGTTTTGTTGATGACCGCCGTCGCGAATCTCGCCAACATCGGCCTCAACTACCTATTCATCATCCGCCTGGAGATGGCCGCTTTCGGCGCCGGACTGGCGTCCATGCTCAGCCAGTACCTGATGCTCGGTACCGCCCTCTGGATCCTCTTCCTGAAAAAACCGATCGGGGCCTGGCACTGGCCTGAGGTCATGGACCGCGGGGAGATCCGTTCCATGTTCCGGCTCAACCGCGACATCCTGGTCCGCACCCTTGGCTTGATCACCGCCTTCGCATTGTTCACCAACTTCAGTTCCCTTCTGGGTACCGCCGTTCTGGCCGCAAACACCATCCTGCTCAAGTTGCAGACCCTTGCGGCTTATCTGATCGACGGGGCCGCCTTCGCCTCGGAAAGCCTGGCGGGGGTCTTCCGCGGAGAAAAAAATGCCGCCGCGCTGCGCCGCCTGTTCCGGCTTTCTCTCATCACCGGAGAACTCTTCGCCCTCCTGTTTCTGGGCCTCTTCCTGCTCTCCCCCGCCACCTATTTCGGGATCATGACCTCGCATGAATCCTTGATCGAACTGGCCGGCAGATTCGGCCCCTGGCTTCTCCCGGTCCTCCTGTTCGGGGCGCCCGCGTATATGTACGACGGCCTGTTCCTTGGGCTCACGATGGGAAAAACCCTGAGGAATTCGATGTTCTTCAGCACCCTTCTCGGATTCCTTCCCCTCGCGCTGCTCGCCCTGTACCTGCGCAACAACCACCTTTTATGGGGCGCGATGACCCTCTTCATGATCGTCCGGGCTACGACTTTGTGGGCGGCCAGCCGGAACCTCCGGCCCCTCCTCGACAGGACCGCCCCCGGGGACTAAATTATTTGCTCCGATGGTGGATGCATACCGAGTTCCTAAGAGAAAGGTGCCGGTGACGGTCACCTTTCCCGGGAAACCGGCCGTTCAGGTCAAAATTTTTCTGGGAGACTGCGCCCAGACCCACGCCGGCAACGAGCGGCCCAGTGACCTGCTGAACGGATCCGACTCCTTTTTCCCCGCGACGGATACCCAGGATGGAATCATGTTCATCCATCGCGATGCCCTGAGCCTCCTTTCCGTCAATGCCGGGATCGAGTTCCACGAGGAGGTCTACCGGGCAGAGACGGTCGCAACGCGCCAGTCGGCCAGGATCGATGTGGAAGTGGAGCTGGAAGATGGCACCCGCATCGAGGGGATCATGTCCTACCTGATGCCGGAAAACCAGCGGCGCCTGCAGGATGTCTTGAACCTGGAGGATCGATTCCTGATTCTCCGGGACGGGGATGAAGCCCTGCTGATCAACAAGCGCCGGATCGCGAGGATCGCGCCGAAACCGGTCCAGGTCCAGGAGATTGCCGTTGGCGAAGATTGACAAATTCCTGCAAAAAATCTTTCAGACCGGTTCGGATCGCCTGATCATGACCTCCGGGAAGAGAGCGGTACTATCTACCGGAGGCAAGGAACAGCCGGTAACCACCCAGCCGGTGAACGTAGCCCAGATCCAGGACCTCCTCCTGGAGATTGCCCCGCACGACAAGAAAGAGGTGGTGGGCCAGCCCGGACAATACCGATTCCGGTACGACTCCCCCTCGGGAGCGGTGAACGTCCAATGGGCCCGGAACAACGGCTCACTCCAGGTCCAGTTCCTGCCGGATTGCGGCAGGGAAAACCCAGAAAAGACTCCAACTCCCCCAGCGGCGGCCGCCGGCACTGCTGCTATCGATGCCCTGTTCCGTCGGATGATCGACATGAATTGTTCCGATCTCCATCTGTCCAGCGGCAATCCACCTCTGGTCCGGAAGGATGGCGTCATGGCCCCGATCGGAACAGACGCCCCCATCACCACCGAGGAGGCAAGGAAACTTTTCCGGCCGATCACCCCGGACAGAAACTGGAAGGAGTTCCAGGAAACTCATGATACCGACTTTGCCTACGAGCTGACCGGCATCGCCCGTTTTCGCTGCAACCTGTTCCAGGATCGAACCGGGATGGGCGGGGTGTTTCGCCAGATCCCCACCCGGATCCCAACCGCCGAGGAGCTCGGACTCAATTCCCACATCCTGGATCTGTGCAATCTCTCGAAGGGGCTGGTGCTGGTAACCGGGCCAACCGGATCCGGCAAATCGACAACCCTGGCCGCGATGATCTCCTACATCCATCAGAGCCGGGCCGAACACATCATCACGATCGAAGATCCGATCGAGTTCGTCTACCCGAAAGGCAAGTGCCTCATCAATCAGCGCCAGGTCGGCCTGCACACCGAGGGATTCAAGAGAGCCCTTCGGGCCGCGCTCCGGGAGGACCCTGATATCGTCCTGGTGGGGGAGATGCGCGACCTGGAGACGGTGAAAATCGCCCTGGAGACTGCCGAAACCGGACACCTGGTATTCGGAACCCTGCACACGAACACCGCCGCCTCCACCATCGATCGGATCATCGACCAGTTTCCCGCCGACGAACAGTGCCAGGTTCGGACCATGTTGTCGGAGTCATTAAAAGGAGTGATCGCCCAGACACTTTGCCGGAAAATAGAGGGAGGCCGCGTGGCGGCGCACGAACTCCTGATCGTGAACTCTGCCGTGGCCAACCTGATCCGGGAGGCAAAGACCTTCCAGATCCCGTCGATCATGCAGACCGGGCGCGGGATCGGGATGATGACCATGAACGACGCGCTCCTGAATCTCCTCAAGAAAAAGCTCATTACCCCCGAGGAAGCGCTCGGAAAATCGGTCTCCAAGACGGAGTTCCGCATGTCCCTGGAACGGCATGGCATTAAATTGAACGAGACACCGGCTGCCGACCCTTCTTGACCCTTCCCGGAACCAGGGTTAAACTCCTCCCGCAGGTCAATATTCAGACGAAAACCGGTCAATGACCCGATCAGGAATAATCCCTATGATCGGAACCAATCTTTCACACTTCCGGATCCTCTCCAAGATCGACGAGGGAGGGATGGGGGTTGTCTACAAGGCGATGGACGAAAAACTCCAGCGGCACGTCGCCCTGAAGATTCTGCCTCCCGATCTCGTGGCCGACCCCGATCGCCGGGCCCGTTTCCTCCGAGAGGCCCGGGCCGCCGCGGCGATCACGCATCCGAACATCGCGACCATTTATGAAGTAGACGAAAGCGATGGGGTCATTTTCATAGCAATGGAATTGATCGAGGGGGAGACCCTAGAAACATTCCTGGAAAGGGAAGTAGACCTGCCATTCCTCAAAATCCTCGACATTGCCATCCATTTGGTGGAAGGGTTGTCGGAGGCCCATTCCCGGCGAATTGCCCACCTGGACCTCAAACCGAAAAACGTGATGATAGGACCGCAGGGCCGGGTAAAGATACTTGATTTTGGCCTGGCCAGGCCACTTCGACCCTCGGAGCCTGTCCTCGGACCGGCGAGCGACGCCAAGACCATCTCCATCGAGTCGATTCCCAAAGGAGGGATCTCCGGCACGATCCATTACATGTCCCCCGAACAGGCGATGGGAAAACCGCTGGATGAAAGTTCGGACCTGTTTTCCTTCGGCGTCATGCTCTACGAAATGGCCACCGGGAAACTGCCGTTCCAGGGGGAGAATGTGACAGCGATCATCGCCAAGATCCTGGAATCGCAGCCATTACTCCCGACCGCCATCAAGTCCGATCTTCCCTCAGGATTGGATCTTGTGATCAGCCGTTGTCTCGAAAAGGATCCCGATCGAAGATACAAAGACGCCGGAGAGATCCTTGCGGACCTGCGGGAGCTCCGGGAAACGGTTCCACAGGACCGGAGCATTCCCGGACTTGCGCGGGAACCGGCCGCCAGTATCTCCCCAACGAAAATCGCAGTATTCCCCTTCTCGATCCGTGGCAGCGGCGAGCATGCCTACCTCCGGGAAGGCCTGGTGGATCTCATAAGCACCAAACTGGACGGCGCCGGGGATCTCCATTGCGTCGATCCGCACGTCGTTCTTTGCTGCTCGACTCTCGGGACCGGCGGGACTCCTGATCTGGAGAGGGCTCTGGAAACCGCCCGGCGGTTCGGTGCCGGCTTGTTCGTTCTCGGAAACGTTCTGGAGATCGGCGAAAATCTGCACCTGGATGCCTCGCTGTACGAATCGAAGGATGACCTCACCGCAGTTGGCCGGGTAACGGCCCAGGGAAAGGCATCCGAAATCTTCGGCATGGTCGACGACCTCGTTGCCAAACTGCTGGCCGAACGTTGCGGCGGACCCAACGCCCGCTTCACCCGAATAGCCACCATGACCACCGAGTCGTTCCCCGCCTTGAAAGCCTACCTCGAAGGAGAAAACCAGATGCGCGCGATGCGCCGGATTTTGGCGGTAGAGGCGTTCGAGCGCGCCGTGGCTGCGGATGCAGGGTTCGCCCTTGCCTGGTACCGCCTCAGTGTGGCCGCCCTCTGGTCGGGGCAACCGGGTAAGGCCGGTGAGGCTATCCAGAAGGCGGAACGATATTCCGATCGCCTTTCCGACCGGGACCGGCAACTCGTGGAGGCCTTTCAGGCCGTCCTGCGCGGCGCAAACGACGAAGCCGAGCGTCTGTACCGCATCTTCGTCGGAACCTATCCGGACGACGTGGAAGCCTGGTACCAGCTTGGCGAAATCCTGTTCCATCACGGGCCGATGCGGGGGCGTTCCATTGTGGAGTCACGCAAAGCCTGGGAACGGCTCCACTACCTGGACCCCACCCATATCAATGCCCTGGCCCATCTGGGAGCGATTGCCGCCAGCGAGGGGAACCGCGTCGAGGTCGAATCGATGACCCGTCGGGCCCTCGATTTGAGTCGCGGCGGAGATTCCGCCATCTGGATGCGCGCCCTGAAGGCATTCGCCCTGGGGGACAGGGCCGGCCAGAAGGCACTGATGGCCGATCTTGAAAAAACCAGCGACTACAACA
>JAPUIV010000060.1 GCA_027296665.1 Acidobacteriota bacterium
TGTAGCCGATCGACGACCGAATCGTACGGAGATGGCTGCGCCGAAAAGCCAACCGCTGCCAGGAGCCCACTCGTGTCCGCCGTGCCGGCCGATACGACTTGCAGCTTCGACTGCCATGCCGTGGCCGTGGGAGCATCGCAAGTGGCGGCACAGGTCTGAAATGCGACGTGACCTTCCAGCGGATACGTGCCGGGTTGGGCCGACACGGGAATGTGTAGTGGCAGCGACCAGGTGACCGGACCTGCGTAATACCGTGTGGGTGGATCGTTCGGCAGCGGACTCGGTGTGGAGATCACGGGGGCCGAAGTCGCGACGGGTCCCGTGGTCCAACCTGGGGGTATGCGCGTCTCTAGCAAGGTCGGCTTTTGGAATAGGGACGGTGGTATCTTGGCGTAGGCATACACATGCCAATCCTTGTCAGGATCGATCGACACGTACAGCTGGACCGTGTCACCGGGTGAGGCTTTGGTGGTTGACAGCCAGCCGCGAATCGAGCCGTGCGTATTCGGCAGTCGAATGCCAGCCAGTGTCGAGGATGCCGACGGACTTAGCGTCCCCGACAATTTTGCGGAGAAGCTGTTCTCTTTCTGACCAAACGGAATGCAACCTCCCCGATCCGAACAGACCTGACCTTCGACGTGGCCCTTAATCACCAATGCGCTGGAAGTGCCCGCAGCGGACAACTCAAATGGTACCGACCAGGTGACCTGTCCCGGGTGTTCCTCGACATCCATATCAAAGACATCAATGAAATGCACGTGTGCGGCGTGGTCGGGCGCGAAGCTTCCGAGCAGTCGATAATCTTCGCTGGGTGCCAGCTTGATCGTCGTCTTCATGGGTCCGCCGGGAGGCTGCGTGATGGAATAGACGTGCCACGACTCGTTCATCGTGGCGGTCACCTCCAACATCCCCACGCGTGAGTTGGCGGCCATGCGAACCCGCGCCGTTATCCGCAGATTCGCATCCGGCGCGGCCGAGTTGAGACCGCCGAAATCGGGCAGCAATTGGAATTGAACGGGACCTTCGTCGGCCCCTGCCATCGTTGCCAGCAGCGACATACTGAAAAGGAAGAACGAACAGCGGCGGGCCAGACGAATTCGAAGCTGCATCAAAACGTGCCTCGGAGGGTTTTTGGGTTGCCGAGTGGCAGTATGGATTTTAGCGGTGTTGGGAAAATGGCGTCAATGTGGAGCCGGCCAGCGAAGTCCACGGATGCCCGTGTGGTACAAGATCGGTCTCACGGAATGTAGACATTAGCGCGAAGCTCATTCAGGAAACGGTCGAGACGGAGTTGCGACGACCACGCATTTTTCACAACCGAGGTGATTACCCAGATTCCTTTTCTGCTTCATGCCCGGCAATCAGGTATTCACCGGTCTCGGCGCTCGACAACATGTCGTTGAAAAAAGAGCAATCCTCCAGATTCTTCAGGTCGGCGGCGATGTCGGCGAACCTCTTCAGGCATGACCTGAAGACGAACGGGCCGAAACTGACCCGGTTGACGCCAACCTTTCGCATAAAGGATAGCGACGCGGCGCCAGGCGTCGCCAGGATGTTGATGGGGGACTCTATTCGGTTGCGGAGCGCCCGGACCGTTTCCTCGTCGCCCGGGCCAATCGGGTAGATACAGTCCGCGCCGGCTTCTGAATAGGCTTTCGCCCTCCTTACCGCTTCCTCGGTCGCATCCTCATGGTTGGGGAAGGAAGACGACAGGTAACTGTCGACTCGCGCATTCACGACCAGATGCAGGCCCTGATCTTCCGCCACCCGTCTGACCGCGGAGATCCTCCGGCACTGTTCCTCGACCGGGCGCAGGGGACAGCCCTCCTCCAGGCTGTCCTCGATATTCACGCCCGCCACGCCGCATTCGATCACCTGCCGCACCGTTTCTTCCAGCTCCAGGATCGATTCTCCGTAGCCTGCTTCGATGTCGGCCGTCACCGGAACATCGACGCTGCGCGCGATGCGCCCGAGGAGGTCAATTAGAGTCGAGCGGTTGATCTTCTCTCCATCCTCATAACCCATGGAGGCCGAGATCGCCGCGCTCGCCGTGGCAACGGCTGGATACCCCTTCGCCTGCAGGATCCTGGCGCCGATCGGATTCCAGACATTCGGCAATATCAGGAGATCACCACGCGCGTGGAGGGAGCGCAGGGCGTCTGCCTTTCTTCTCTGCGATTCCATAATTCCTGGGCATTATACAAAAAAAATTGAGACGGGGAATCTTTGCAGAGAGGGAGGAAAGGCTTTAAACCAGGGCGTGTTCCCGGACGGGCGGGCGGGCGGCGTGCTGCTTGGCGTTTTCGATGGAGATGGCGCCGATGCCGGCGATCGTCTCGGCGAGACGCTTCTCCCAGGGGGTGAACTTTCCTTCCTTGGGGCCGTCTCGAAGGAAGGAGATGACCCCCAGCAGGCGGCCCTGATGGAGCATCGGCGCGGCGAGGATGGAGGAGACACCGGCCCGGGAGGCGACTTCGGCCACGTCCCGCATCCTTTCGTCCGAATGGATGTCATCGATCTGGATGGTCGATCCGGTCACCGCGGCGGCGCGGATTTCGGGATACAGATCGAGGTTGAGCCGCAACGGTCCCTCCCGGATCTTCAAGGTGGAACTGAGAACGATGGCGGTTTCCGGTTGGTCCGGGTCGATCTGGTGGACCGTGCAACGAAAGCACCGGACGATCTTCATCGCCTGTTCGGTAAGAACCGCAAGGACCCGCTCCGGATCCTGGATGGATGAGGTCGCGTTGCTGATCTCCACCAACCGCTCGAAATCCTGCTTTTCCCGCTCCAGTCTCCGGTTGACCTGATCCAGTTCCCGGTTCAGGCGTTTCTCCTCGGCAAACTTCTCCTTGAGGAAACGGGACATCCTCACGAATGCCTCGCTGACCTCGGCAAACTCGTCCGTTCCGGATGTATCGAGGGAGATGTCCAGGTTGCCCACATGGATCCGCTCCGCCGCCAACTGGAGTTTCTGGAGCGGGCCGAGCATCGTCCGGTTGAGGAAGAAACCGAATCCCGCCGCGAACAGGACAGAAACACAGAGTACCGAAAAGAGCCGGATGTAGGACCACTGCACCCGCCGGTGGGCCGATAGGCTCATCGCGTGGAATCGGTCATCGAAAAACCTGCTGACCCCCCACTGCAGTTGCCGGAGTGTCCGGACCCGCATTCCCAGGGCAGACCCGGTCGCACCCAGCTTCCCCTCCGGCAGCCGGCTCCCGGTGAAATGATCGTCGACCTCCTGGCGGAGGGTGATGAGTTCCCGGCGCAGGGCGAAGATGTCCTTTTGGTCTTCCAGGTCCTGGCCATAGGTGTGCAGCACGGTCAATTCGGATAGGACCGTGGCCGTCTGGGCATGGAACTCCATCGGGTCGATCGGATCGGTCCACTCCCGGATTCGGTCCACCAGTTGAAGGACCCGGCCCAGATCGGTCCAGGTCTTCTGCAGGAATCTGCGCTGGTTGTTGACATCCTCCAACTGGGCCTCGGCGCTCTGGGATAAGGAGAGATCCTTGAGGTTGAGATACCCCAGAAACGCGATCGAGGCGATGACGCCCAGCAGGGCCAACAGGATCTTTTTCCTGGTATTCAACCGGATCTCCGATAAGAAATCTTCTTCGGATAATATAGGGACCTACCGCCCGCTCAGCAACCGGATCGGGGAATTCCACGATTTCCCTTTCGTGATCTCCCCATGGAAACCTGCGGTAAACTTGAAATGAGACTCCATCAATGGTAAAGATCGGGCCCTGAACACGAAAAGAAGAACCCTTTCACCCTGAAACGGTCCCAGGAGGTTGTCCCATGAAGCGATCCCTGTTTCGGTTCGGACTCTCGATTCCCTTGCTGGCCGCCGTCCTGGTGATTGCGGCCGCGACCCCCGTCGCCGCGAGAAAATCGAAAAAGCCGAAGGAATCGGCCGGCGCCGGCAAGGAAGAGTCAAAAAAGAGCCTGGAGGAGACCGTCGAGGGGACCGAGAAGATCGCCGGTCTCATGAACTTCTACCGCTCCCCGGAGAAACTGTACCTCCATGTTCCGGAGGAACTGATCGGGGCGCCGCTCGGCCTGGCCGCCGTCCTGGTGAACGCCGTCGGGGACTGGTCGGTGCGCGGCTCCGGCCTCGAAACCTCGGTGGTGAATTGGGAGGCGGTCGGCAACCGGTTGATTCTCCTCAAGAAGAACCTCGATTTCCGCGCCGACCCCGACTCCTCCATACACTCGGCGGTGGAGGCGACCTTTCCCGATTCCCCGGTCTTTTCCGCGCAGCGGATCCAGCTCCGGGATGAGCCGGCGCCGTTTTTGATCGACGCGAAATCGTTGTTCGGACCCCAACTTGTCGAGATCCTCCCTTCCCAGTCGGGCTACTACACCAAACCGGAAGATGCCACCCTGGCCTACGTGAAGGCCTTTCCGGACAACGTGGTGGCCAGGGTCATCTACCGTTTCCACCGGCGCGACCGGAGTGACTCCCCCAATCGGCAATCGACCGGCTCCCCCTTCGCGCGTTTCCTCGGCCCCGGCAGGCTTGCCGACCCCCGCACCGTGCAGGTCACCGTCGATTATTATCTGTTCCGCTTGCCGGCCGATGGGTACCGGCCTCGATTCGCCGACCAGAGGGTGGGCGGATGGTCAATCCCCTACAAGGATTACACCGACGTTGACCGGCGCGATTCCGCCTTCCGGCATATTCTGATCCGCTGGGACCTCCGCAAGCAGGATCCGGAGGCGGAGATGTCTCCCCCGATCGAGCCGGTCACCTTCTACATCGATCGATCGGTTCCGGAGGAGTGGCGCTCCCTGGTGCGGGACGCGACCTTGTGGTGGAACACCGCCTTTGAGAAAGTCGGATTCCGCGATGCCATCCGGGTACTCGACCAGCCGGACGATCCCGATTGGGATCCGGCCGACATTCACCACACGATGATCTACTGGAACCTGTCGGACAACCTGATCTTCTCCGGCCTGGCGGGACCGGCCTTCTTCGACCCCCGCACCGGCAAGGTGGTGAAGGCGAATGTCTACCTGAACGGAGAATTTCCCTCCTACGCCCTGCACCGGTATCTGGTGTATGCCTGGTGGCGGGCGCCCGACCCGGGACTCGGCCAGGCGGCACTCCCCTTCCCCTCCGCGCAGGATCTGCGCGACCTCCGGAGCCGGCCCTTCTTCTGCGACCGGGCCGCCTCTTTCTCCAGCCAGCTCGCCTTCGCCCGGCTGGTGCTGCAGTCCCGCGGCGTCCTGCGGCCGGGAACCGTCGAGGCGACCCGCTTCGCCCAGGAGGCCTTCGCCGAACTGGTCTCCCACGAGGTCGGCCATGCCCTCGGATTCCCGCACAACTGGAAGGCAAGCCTGGTATCCGATCACGAGGCGGTTGCCTCCGGGAAGGTGAACGGCCGGGCCGGGCCGTCGATCTTTTCCTCCTCGGTGATGGATTACAACCCGATTTACCTGGCGCCGCGGGGAATGGAACAGGGCGATTATTTCCTGCGCGAGGTCGGCCCTTACGATGACCTGACGGTGGAATATATCTACCGCCCGCTGGACGGGATGTCGGCAGAGGAGGAACTGCGCGCTCTCGACATCATCGCCGCGCGGGCGGAGACCGAGAACGGAATGATCTATGATAGCGGCGTCCTGAACGCCATCGACCCGACGGCGAGCGCCGACGATCTCGGCGACGATCCCCTGGAGTTCGCGGAGTCACGCCTGCGGATGCTCCGCGGTGAGGTCCTTCCCCACTTCAAGGACCTGGTCCTTGCCGAGGGGCACGATTACAACCTCCTGCGCCAGGCCCTGGACTCGGCGATCTTCTCGGTTGCCATGGACTATATCGACTTGACCGCCCGGCACATCGGCGGGCAGTACCTGCTGCGCCGCGTCGCCGGATCTGCCGCCGCGCCGCAAGGAGGGCCGGCACCGATCACCCCGGTGGAACCGGCCACCCAGCGCCGCGCCCTGGATATCCTGGAAAACCAACTGTTCGCGGAGGGCGCCTTCACGCTTCCCCCGGAGGTGCTGGAGGCGTTGAAAGCCGACCTGCAATTCGACTGGAACTATCCCTGGCGTTTCGCCAGCGACTACAGTGTCGGCACCCGGATCGCCGGCCTGTATAACGCAGCCTTGTCGACTCTTTTCGAGCCGGGTCGCCTGGGCAGGGTTCTCGACAACGAGAGGAGATACAGGACAAAGGACCGGTTCACCATACCGGAACTATTCGGCCGCCTGGAAGCGATCGCCTTCCGGAAGTTGCCGACCGCCGGGAAACGTACGGTAACCGATTCCGATCCCTTGATTTCCCCGGACCGGCGCGCCCTGCAGCGGCTGCTGGTCTCGCATCTGGCCCGCCTGGCGTTGACTCCGGCGGCGGGAACCCCCGCGGAGGCGAGCCAGGTTGCCGCCTTCACCCTGCGTTCGATCGAACGACGCATCGCCGGTGTCGGAGAGGGTGCGGTCCTGGACCGATACACCCGGGCCCATCTCGAGGATCTGACCGGCCGGATCCGCCGGACCCTGGAGGCGGTGACGCAGGTCCCCGCGGGGATCTGATGGGAGGGAATATGAGGAACGCGATGCGATCTGGTGCGACTTTGGCGGCCGCCATGCTGGTGTTGTTGACCGGGATTTCCTGCCAGCCGGGATCGATCCAGCTCGGGCCGGATGGAAAGAAGGTTCGGACCCTGTCGATGGCGGAAATCGATCGGAAGCTGGCCCAGTACGTCCAGGTGGAGATGGCCTTTGACGCCACGGGCCTGCCGAGACCCCAACGGGAGCTCCTCCGGAAACTGATCGAGGCGGGGGAAATGATCGAGCGGGCCTTCTGGGCCCAGGCCTTCCGCGACGGCTGGAAGATCCGGAAACAGCTGGAGGGATCGGACGATCCCCGCGCCGCCAAGCTCCATCATCTCCTGCTCCTCAATGCCATCCCTTTCGACCGATTCAACGAGTTCGAACCGTTCCTGGGTGAATCGGAACGGCCCGCGGGGGCGGGTTTCTACCCCGAGGATCTGACCAAGGAGGAGCTCGAGGCTTACATCGGGGAGCATCCGGAACAGAAGGAGGCCCTTCTGAATCCCTACACCGTGGTTCATCGCCAGGGTGAACGCCTGAACGCCGTCCCCTTCCACGTGGAATACCGGAAATGGGTGGAGCCGGCCTCGAAGCTTCTCTTCGAGGCCTCGCAGCTTGCCCGCAACCGCTCCCTGAAGAAGTTCTTGCGCTCCCGATCGGTGGCCCTCCTGACCGACAATTACTACCAGAGCGATCTCGACTGGATCGACCTGCGGAGAAATACCATCGAACTGGTGTTCGGACCGTACGAGACCTACGAGGATCACCTGATGGGAGTGAAGGCCGCCTACGAGGCGACCATCGCCGTCAAGGATCCGGAAGAGAGCGAACGGCTGCAAATCTACGTGAAAAACCTGAACGCCCTGGAACAAAACCTGCCGATTGACGGCCGGTTCAAGCGCGGCGAGATCGCCCTCGATTCCCCCATGGTGGTGGTGACCGATATCTTCCGGGGCGGAGACATCGGCCACGGATACCAGCCCGTCGCCGCCAACCTGCCCAACGACCCCCGCGTGCACGAGGCCAAGGGGACCAAGAAGACCTTCTGGAAGAACATGATGAAGGCGCGGCTCGAGAAGATCATTCAGCCGATGGCCCGGGAGATCCTCGCCGAGGACCAGCTCGATCACATGACCGGGCAGGCCTACTTCAACGTGGTCCTGATGCACGAGATCGCCCACGCCCTCGGACCCCGCTGGATCGGCGAGGGGGGGGATCGCCGGCCGGTGACCGAGCTCCTGCAGGAGGAATACTCCGCGATCGAGGAAGGGAAGGCCGATGTGGCTGGATTGGTCTCGCTCGAATGGTTCATGGATCGAGAGATCATCCCCGCGTCTCTCGCCCCGCAACACTATGTC
Organism: Acidobacteriota bacterium; assembly: GCA_027296665.1. Taxonomy (GTDB): domain Bacteria; phylum Acidobacteriota; class Polarisedimenticolia; order JAPUIV01; family JAPUIV01; genus JAPUIV01. Next base: position 7,926 of record JAPUIV010000060.1, read on the forward strand.
TCCTACCTCGGCGGCCTGTTTCGCTCCATCCGTTTCGGGATCACCGAGGCGCACGGCAAGGCGTCGATGATCGCCATCAACTGGCACCGGGAAAGGGAGGCATTGGTGTACGATTCCGGGACCGGCCGGTGGCGGGTGGATTTCGACAAGATTCCGGATTCGATCCGGGAACTGGCGCGGGAGCTTCTGATGATCGAGGCGACCGGGGACTACGAACGGTCCCGGAATCTGTCCGAAAAATACGCCGTCAAGGGACCGGATGTCAAGGCAACTCTCAAACGGGTCGACGATCTTCCCGTCGACATCGAGCCGATCTACTCCGTCAAGTGGGAATGATCCCGCAAACCGAGAATGACCCGGAAGCCGGTGTAGGCCGGCCCCGGGGGTGAATGCTGGTGGCGGGGGTCGATCGGGCGGTCGGCGCTGGGTCCCACCGCCTGGCCCTTGCCTTGATCGTCGATGGCCCATTCGCCGGCGTTGCCGTCGAGGTCAAATACCGGATCCTCCCCGGCCCCCGTCAGGCTGCCGACCGGCAGCAGCAGGGGAACGTTCCGGCCGAGATTGGCGAGGACCTTCTCGATCCCCGCGACATCTTCCGGGTTCGGCGGGTAACCCGCCCAGCGGTCCAGGGTATTGCCCGAATCGCCGGCTTTCTTGGCCAGCCGCCTCGCCTCCCGGACGGTCGGCAGGCGGTATGGCTGTCCCATGAACCCCGATAACCAGGCCACG
>JAPUIV010000061.1 GCA_027296665.1 Acidobacteriota bacterium
CCGCCTCCGCCTCGGTGAGAAAGGAGGCGTAACGATAGGCATGCAAAAGCTGATTCGCGTCCCGGGCGCCCAGAAGCAGGGCCAGGTACGGGACCGGTCCCTTGGTGTACAGGCGGCGCAGCCAGAGAGCAAGGGCCTGTTTTTCGGTTTCCACCATGGCGCGATTCTCGGCAACTTCCTGGCGCGTTCGACGCAGCGATGTTTCCGTTTTTCCGATCCTTTCCTGGATCAGGGCGACCTCTTGCACGAGAAGGGCCGCCTGCAAGTCCATCTCCTCCAGAAGGTCGAGGATACTTCCCTGGGTGCGGCGGAAATTATCGAGCCGGTCCTGCAACCGGACGATCTCCTTCGAGACGAGATTCAGCCTTTCCTGATGAACCACGATCGAATCCCGGTTCTTCGAGCCGGAGCCGTCCCCGCCGAAGGCGGGCGCGGCCAGGATCAGGAATCCCGGGACCGAGGCAATGGCCGTCCGGGACCAGCGCGGCCAGCAGATCCCTGAATCAGAACATTGATTTGCCATCGATTCCCTCAGGAACGGGTATATTGAACGCGTCGAGTACCGTCGGAAATAGATCTTTCATTCCCGGTCTGGCTGCCTTGATGGGGGCGCTGGAGAAAAAGATACCCTCAACTTCGGACGGGTCCAGTGAACAATGGTCGCCGCTCCAGGGCTTGGTGTTGAGGGAAATCACCGCCGAAGGAATCCCGCCGAGCGCCGTTTGCCAGGAGACGCGGTACCCCTCGGAATTCCCGGCGCGCAGGTCGCCCACCAGGGTCGGGTCGAAACCGGAATAGATCTCCTCGCGACGGTATACCCTGGCGACCGGATGCTCACCCGTCTCCGGATCGATTAACGCCTCGAGGCCGTCGATGATCCCATCCCGGACCGACTCGTATTCTTCCCCGGGCAAAACGGCTCCGGAAGGCTCCCGTCCAGCCAGATTGATGTAAATGTTGCCCAGCCCCAGGGCATAAGCCTGGGTCCTGCTCCAATCTACATTTTGAAAAAATTCTCCCCGATCAAAGAGATCTTCCAGCGTCTTGACACCGCCTCCAGCCTGCTTCAAGGTCATGAATCCGTTCCGGACCAACCAGGTATTGTAGTTAACCGAGCGGCGGAAGGAGGCGAACCCATGATCCGAACAGACCAGAAGAAGGGTATTCTCATCCAGCCGGTCCATGACCCGTCCCACGATCGAATCCATGCGCTGGTAGGCCTTGCGGATTTCCCCCCCATACTGCTCGGCTCTGCCCTTGTCGTACAGGGGATGTTCAGGATCGAGGAATTGCCAGAAGATATGCCCAATCCGGTCGGTAAACATGAATACCTGGATGAAAAGACCTTCCTCATTTTTTTCCAGAAGGCCGTGCAGCATCTCCTCGTATTTGTCGACGGTGAAGTACATGTCCTCCAGGAAGAATTCCTCGCCGGCAAGCCGTGAGGAGGGCGTCCAGGTATCGATCGCCCAGCCGAGCGTTTTGAACAGGCCGAACCGGTCCGCGAGCTCCGGGGCAAACCCGGTGGGAAAAGAGAAAGGAACCGGCTGGCTGGCGGGATGAAAATTGATCGGCGACAGATAGATCGCCAATTCGGGTTCGAGGGAAATCACCTTGAAACGCCCGATACCCCGCAGCGGCGCCAAATGATCCACCAGCCAATTGATCGGAAAATCAAAAACAAACCAATCGCTCCATTCACCGACCCGCAGGGTCTCTTCCTGACCGCCCACCCGGATCCGACAGGCAGAACGGTCTCCTTTCACCGAAAATTCAACCGGCAGATCGAGGTACTCGACGACTCCCTTGTCCAGAAGCTGTTTCCGGGCCATATTCCGGGCTTCCTTCCGGCCGGCTGGATCCCGGACCGCGTCGGCCACCGCCTGTACCGGGTAATCGAAAAACGGCTTGTTGGCCGGCCCCTTGATGACCGAGGTAATAGTTCCGGTCCTGCCGGACAGAGGCAGGATCTCCAGGCTGAACTCGTTATCACCCGCGTTCATCGAGGGGTCGGAGGTGTAATAACTGGGGGTTCCGACCCGGCCGCGCATATCGGGGACTCCCAGGCCGGACAACATCTCCATCCCGTGGACCTCCTCAGCCGGAAAGGTGGCCGGAACCCGGATCACCTGCGAGTCGATCCCGTGACGGGAGGCAATCGACCAGAGGGTCTCTCCTTTTCTGTGATTCACCGCCGAGGGAGCCCAATCGGGCAGCATCAGGGCGGCCATGGCACCGGTACCGGATCCCAGGATAATTGCCAGGGTCGGAGCGACCACCAGTAAACCGATGCGGCGAAACCCGAGGAGACCGGAAACTGTGAGTCCCAGAACCAGCGTGCCCAATCCGACCAAGAGACCGAGATAAATGGGGTTTCGCTTTCCGAAGAGGAACGGGATCGCCTTCTCCTCGTTCATGGCAAAGGTTGGAAAATAGGAGTGATCCTGGCGTTTCAGAAAATCGAAGATCTCCGTTTTTCCGGGGTTCAGCCCGGTCGCGAAGGTCGACCATGAAACGGGGGTCTGGGGCGGATTGGTCGTTTGCAGGGCCGAGTAGGAACCGATCTCCTTCAAACGGCGGAGATTCGGCAGATCCCCTGCGGCCATGTACTGCTCCACCAGATCGGCATCGGCCCCGTCGAAACCGAGCACAATCACCCTGCGGTATTGGCTGTCTGCTCCCGCAACCGGTGAACCTGCCACCAGGAGGAACCCCAGGGACAGGAAACCCCACACTGGCCTTTTCCAACGTATCCCCAATGTTTCTCCTATCTCGGGTTCCCCGAACGGGGACGGAAACCACTCATTATTATAAGTCTTACCTCCACCCCATTCAAGAAATGGGTGCCGGTAAAACGGTTCCCGCCCGGTTGCTTGCCGGTTGCTTGATTGAAGGTATCGGATTTGCTAGATTCCCAGTGGCAAGTATTCGGCCTCCCCCGATCCCGTCGTGGAATGAGAAAATCCCGTGTTTCAGAAGATTCTGCAAAAAAAGAACAAACGGATCATCGGTCTGATGTCGGGAACCTCGATGGACGGGATCGATACCGTCCTCCTGAACGTTTCGGGCAGCGCTTCCTCAACCCGGTTCGAGATCGTTCAGTTCGATATGCTGCAATACACCCCCCAGGTTCGATCCTGGCTTCTCGATGCGGGGAGACCCGGGAAAACCGACGCCGCGGGACTGTGCAGGGTGAACGCCTTTCTCGGCGAGATGTTTGCCCGGGCCGCCCAGCATATCTGCCGGAAGGCCAAATTTCCGATCGAAGAAGTCGATCTGATCGGTTCCCACGGGCAGACCCTGATCCATCTTCCGGAAATGGTCCGGATGGCCGGAATCGATGTCCGTTCCACCCTCCAGATCGGGGATCCGGCAATCATCGCTGAACGGACCGGAGTGACCACCGTGGCCAACTTCCGGAACCGGGATCTGGCCGCGGGAGGTCAGGGGGCTCCCCTGATGGCATTCGTCGATTTCCTGGTATTCCGTTCCCGCGCGCGCGGCAGAATCATCCTGAACCTCGGCGGAATCGCCAATCTGACCGCCCTCCCCCCGAACTGCGCGCCGGAATCGGTTCTCGCCTTCGATACCGGCCCCGGGAATTGCCTGATCGACCAGTTGGTTGCTTCGATGACCGGTAACAAGGAGCAGTTTGATTTCCGGGGCCGGTACGCCAGTAGAGGAACCTGCCAGCAGAGCTTGCTCGACCATTTGCTGGACCATCCTTTCCTCTCTAAACCTCCACCCAAAAGCTGTGATCGAACCAGTTTTTCCATTTCCTGGGTTGAGGAGGCGGTCCGGTCCACCGGGGTGGAGAATGGTTTTGACACCCTGGCAACCCTGTGCAGGTTTACCGCTTGCTCGGTGCGCCGGGCTTGCGAACAGTTTCTATTCCCTGCCCAATCCTACGAGGAACTGATCGTGTCGGGTGGAGGAACCAAAAATGAGATTCTCATGAAAGAACTGGCGGAACAGTTGTCGAAACTGGATATCAAAGTCTCCGACGAATACGGACTTCCCGCCGATGCCAAGGAAGCGGTGGGCTTCGCTCTCCTGGCGAATGAGGCGCTGCACGGCCACTCCAACCACTTGCCGGCCGCGACCGGCGCCCGTCACTCCGCGATCCTGGGGATGTTCCTGCCAGGCCGGCTTGTCCCAGAATGAGGTGCCGGCGCCCTCTTCTTCTCCTGTATTGCCTTCTGGCCTTCTTCCTCCTCCATTGCGCCCGCTCGTCCGAATCTCACACAGATCTGAGGGTCTTGATCGAGGCGGACCCGGCCCATTTCGACCCCCGCATCGGCGGCGATCAGGCCAGTATCCGCCTCCACCAGCTCCTGTACAATGGCCTTGTCGTCATCGACGACCAGGGATTGCCGGCGCCCTCCCTGGCCGAACACTGGGAGCAGGAGGACGACCGCACCTATCTCTTCAAACTTCGTCCCGGACTCCGGTTCCATGACGGACGTCCCGTCACCGCCGCCGATGTCGCCTTCACCATCGATTCGGTTCGCAACGGGGAGGTGGTTTCCACTTTCAAGAAGGATCTGGAACTGATTGCCGCCTCCGAAATCATCGGTCCACTCACGATCCGGTTTCGATTGAAACAGGTTTTCGCTCCCTTTCTCACCCGCCTGACGCTGGGCATTCTTCCGAAAGACTCCCCTCCCGATAACCGAAAACCGGTAGGTACCGGGCCCTATATGCTCAAGGAATACCGATGGGGCGATCGGATCGACCTGGTGGCCAACCCTGATTATTTCCGGGGCCCGCCGGCAATCTCCCGGGTCCAGTTGCGTATCGTCCCCGACGAGACCTCCCGCCTTCTGGAAATCAGGAAGGGTACCGCCGACCTGGTCTACGGTGATATCTCACCAGATCACATCGAGCAGTTGCGAACCGATCCGCGTTACCAGGTCTTCACTGGAGACAGCTGGAAATATGATTACATAGGCTTCAATCTGGAGGATCCGATCCTCTCCGATCCCAGGGTCCGGGAAGCGATCGCTTACGCCATCGACAGGGAAAAAATCATTTCCCATCTGTTGCGCGGGCGGGCGCGTCTCGCCACCGGCATGCTCTCTCCCGGCCACTGGGCCTACGAGGGGAATGTCCGGAAATACCGCCACGACCCGCACAGAGCGGCGAAGATCCTGGATGACGCGGGATATCCGGATCCGGATGGAAACGGACCCCGTCCACGGATCGTTTTGGAGTACAAGACTTCGAATTCCGAATTGGCGAGAAGGAAGGCAGCGGTTTTTCAGGAACAACTACGGCAAGTCGGTATCAAAATTCGGATCCGGACCAACGAATGGGCCACTTTCTTCGAGGATATCAGGAAGGGGCGGTTTCAGATCTATTCCCTGACCTGGACCGGTGTGGACGATCCGGATCTGTACCGTTTCCGGTTCCACTCCCAATCGGTTCCACCGAACGGCGCCAATCGGAATCGCTACCGCAACCCGGAACTCGATCGATTGCTGGAGGAGGGCTATCAGGAAACCGATCTGGACCGCAGAAAACGGATCTATGCCCAGGTGCAAAAGATCCTTGCGGTCGATCTGCCGGAAATCAGCCTGTGGCACGGGGAGGAGATCGCCGTCGTGAAACGGGATCTACTGGGATTCCGGCTGTCACCGTCCGGGGATTTTCGCGTGCTGGGAGAACTGAGGTGGAGGGAGCGATGACCTGATCAGCCGGGAGTTTCTCCAAGCACCCGGCCGATCTCCGCCCTGGAGATTGCGCCCTCGCGGAGGATCACGGGCCGATCGCCGGTCAGGTCAAGCAAAGTGGAGGGAACATTTCCAGGACTCGGCCCTCCATCGAGGACCAGATCCAGACCGTCGCCGAACACTTCCCGGACCTCCTCGGGATTCCTCATCGGCGGCTGCCCCGTCCGGTTCGCGCTGGTGCCGGTAAGGGGACCGCCGAACCGTTCGATCAGCGCCCGCGCCAGGGGATGCGAGGTGACCCGCACGGCGATGGTTCCCCGGTCGGAGACAGCCGCCCGGGCCGCCGGGCCGCCGGCGTGGGTTAGAACCAGGGTCAAGGGCCCGGGCCAGAATGATTCCACCAGCGGGGAAAGGGAGTCGGGCAGCGGTTCCCGAACCAGGCCGGACAGTTCCTTCCGGCCGGAGAGCAGAACGGGGACCGGATGTCCAGCCGAACGCCCCTTGAGCAGGAAGAGTTCGCGGAGCGCGCCGGCGCGGGACGGATCGACCGCCAGGCCGTAGAAGGTCTCGGTGGGAAAGGCAACGATCCCCTGGCGGTTCAGGATCCGGACGGCCGCATCGAGGACGACCGGGTCCGGAGGATCAAAACGGGCGCGTAGGATTCTAGCAATCATGGCGGCAAATAAGACCGAAAAAATTCCCGGCGGGGATCCGTTGGTGCGCAGCCCCAAGAACCGGCACATCCAGGACTTTCGCCGCCTGGACGGCGACCCGGGATTGCGTGATCAACGGTCGGTCCTGCTGGCCGAAGGGATCAAGGTCATGGAGATCGCCGATCAGGCCGGCCTTGAGATCGAAACCCTCCTGATATCGCCGAGGGTGGAAGAACAAACCCAGGGACATGCCCTCCTCCTGAAATTGCGATCCAGGGGGATCGTGCCGATCCATCTGACCAAGGCCTTGATGGATTATACCTACGGTAGCCAGGGGCATCAAGGGATCCTCGGCGTGATCCGAAGGCCGGCGGGGAAACTCGAGCCTCTCCTGATTCCCGGTTCCGAACCGCTCTTTTTTTACGGGATCGGCATTCAGGATCCGGGAAACGTGGGGGCACTGGTACGGAGCGCGGACGCCTTCGGCGCGGCGGGCGTACTCCTGTCACCCGGTACGGCCGATCCATACGGGCGCCGGGCGGTACGCGCATCGATGGGTTCAACGCTCCGGATCCCGGTGATCAAAAAATGCGAGACGCGGGATACCCTGGTCCGCCTCCGGTCGGCGGGGATCCGTTGCCTGGCGACCGATTCCCGCCGCGGCACGGTTCCCTGGCAGGCAAATCTGAAGGGAGGGATCGCGGTACTGTTCGGCGCGGAGGGAACAGGATTGTCCGAGGAGGTACTAGGGAGCGTCGACGCCACCATCCGGATCCCGATGCGGGCCGGGGTGGATTCAATTAACGTGGCGGCGGCCGCCAGCCTCATCGGATACGAGACCGCCCGGAGAAGGGCGCGGTAGGCTGAAGAAGAACGCCGTGCCGACCGAAAGTTCGCTCACTACCCGGATGTCGCAACCGTGACTTTCCAGGATCGATTTAACAATCGATAGTCCCAGGCCCGTTCCCTCCCGGCGGGAAGAGCCACTTGTGTCGACGCGGTAATATCGATCGAAGAGGCGGGAAATGGCGGTGCGCGGGATGCCGATACCGGTGTCCCGGACCTCCACCTCCAGGAATCGCTCGTCACGGGCCCGGACGGTCAGGGTAACCGCCCCTCCCTTTCGATTGAACTTCACCGCATTGTGCAGAAGATTTGTCAAGACCTGTTGGATTTTTTCCCTATCCCCCCGAACCTGCAGCGACTCGCTCTCGTAGGAAGTGGTGATCGATATTCTCCGGTGGGCGACCTTTTCCTGCACCATTTCAATCGCCTCGTCCACGACTTTCCACAGAGGGAAATCTTCGGTCCGCAGTTCCTCCTTCCCGGGTTTTCGCCGCGGTGCATTCAGCAACTCATCAATCCTCATGATCAAACGGTCGATGTTCCGGAGACTGATCCGCAACCCCTTCTTCTGCTCGGCGGTCACTGGACCCATCTTCCCCATCAGTATCATCTCGGTGTAGCCCTTCACCGAAACGAGCGGCGTTTGCAGTTCATGGGATACGTTGGCCAGGAGAGCGGCGTTCCCTTTTTCCCCATCGGTTCGAGATACTCCCGCGGATGCCGACCCGGACGACGGAGATTGGTTTTCGGGGGAGGCGCTTGGCCTGTCCGGCTCGGGGGAAAAAGTATCCGGTCGATTCTCCGGAATGGTTTCGGGCCCGATCGTGGCTACCAGGATCGGGGACAGGGAGATCAGGACCATCCGTTCCCCGCCGACCGTGACCCGGACCCCCGTGAGGGAAACCGGGGAACGGGGGAAATGTCCCATCCTCAATCTGATGGAAAGATTGCAATGGGCCGAAACGCCCCGTTCCAGCATGCCGATTCCTTCCACGTACCGGAGGAGATCCTCCGGCGCGACGAAATCCTTGAACTCCCTGCCGGTCAAGGCCTCGGGGGTAGATCCCACCTGGCGGGCGAATTCCCGGGTCCCGCACCGGATGAGGCCTCGAGACAGGATCAGTACGGCCCCGGGTACCTGGCGAAGGATGGTTCCCGTCTCGTTGGAATCCTCCCCGGAGGGTGGTGGGGTTTGATGTTTGGGGTCAGGATTTCCGACCTCGATTTTCCGGACCGGATCGGGTTGCGGAGAACGGGCGGTCCCGGATCCGGTTCCCGCCGTTCCGGCTCCGAGCCAGGAAAGGGCGGAAATGATCAAAAGGGAAAGCCCCACCACCAGGAGAACCAGCGCGAGAATCCCCATGTGGACAGGATCGAGGAACCAGTCGGTCATGGGGCCCCGGATGGCCGCCCAGCCGATCGAATGAACAAAACTATCCATATGCCGCCCACGCCCTTCACGAGGTGCCGGATCCGGGTGCTAGAGAACCCGAATACTCCGCAGGGGTCGAAAAAAATCAAGAATCGCGCAGGTGAGATCGGGATACAGTGGGAAAGGGTGGGGCGGGCCGGGCGAAGTAATACCCTTGACCGTACTGGACGCCGCATTCCAACAAGGCCTGCATCTCCTCCCGCCGTTCGATCCCCTCGGCGATGACACAGGCCCGGATCTTTTCCCCCATTTCGGCCAGGGA
>JAPUIV010000062.1 GCA_027296665.1 Acidobacteriota bacterium
TCGAGGAACGCTTCCTATGTCCCGGTCCCCAGGCGCGGGCGACTCCCGGCGGTCCGTACCCCCCCCCCCACGTTTCCGCCCGTCCGTCTTTCACGGCGGGAGGATCAATGGAGTAGTGCCAGTGGGCGAGTTTCCAGAGGCTCTCCTGGCGGACAAAAAGGAGGGTTTCCTTTCCGGAAAATTCCCGTCCACGGCCGCCGGGAAGCATCCTTCGGGTCTGGAAGAAGTAGGTGAGAAGGGCCGTGTCGCCGAACATCTCCACCTTGATATCGCGGGAGCGGAGAAATTCGATCCTTCCCCCCGATTCGAGGAACTTGCCATACTCTCGCAACACCTTCTCCTTACCCAGAAGGCGGTAGGGAGGTTCCGGCTCCAGGCCGATAATCTTGTCATGGTAATGGCGATCGAGGGTGGTAAGATCGCCGCGTATCCAGGCATCGGTTAATTTGTGGAAGATCTCCACGACCGGAACGGTCTCCGGAGAATGATCTCTTTCCATTTGGCGCTCCGTCTTTCTTAAAGATTGGGGCGATTCTAGTGACCGGGCGCCGGACTGTCAACGCCGGGTCCGGGCAATGAGGAACCTGTAGTGAGTATCGAGAAAGAACGGACCTCCGAACGGCCGAAGCAGAGGCCGCATGTTCGGGCCGATCATGGGGGACGGGAATGGTTTCGGGAATTTTTCGGAGAGGCGTACCTCCGGGCCTATGGCCGCAGAAACCGGAGAGAGGCGGCTGGAGAGGCCAGGATCATCGAGGCCGCAATGGGGATGATCGCCTCCGGGACCTATCTCGATCTGTGCTGCGGCGAGGGGAGGCACGCGGTCCTTCTCGGGGAACGCGGTTATCGGATCGTCGGGTTGGACCTCAGCGCGCCATTGCTGCGGGCGGGACGGCGATCGGCGGCGCGTGCCGGAGTTTCCGTCGAGTGGGTCCGGGCCGACAGCCGATCGATTCCTTTCCGTGGTCGGTTCGACGGGATCTATTGCTGGTTCACCACCTTCGGCTATTTCCAGAATCGAGCCGACGACAGTCTGGTTCTGTCCGAAGCCGCGGCTGCTCTGCGGCAAGGAGGGGTTTTCCTTCTCGAGGTCCTGAACCGGGAGTTTCTTTCCCGGAATCGGATCGAGGAGAAGAGGATTGATGGGGAGGATTGCTACCTGATCAGCCGGATGGAATTCTCGCCCAGCGCTTCCATCGCGATCACCCACAAGGTGATCCATTTCCCCCGGGGACCCACCCGGGAGTATCGCCTGTCGGTTCGAATCTATTCCCGGGAACAATTGCGAAGGATGATCGCCTCGGCAGGATTCCGGCGGATCGAGTTTCTGGATGGAATCGGCCCGGCCGATGGAAATGGAGGCTCACCTCCCCGGCGTCTCCGCATCCGGGCCCTGGCCGGGTAGTTCGCGGGGAAACCAATTGATTCTCGGCCATCCCTTGGAGATCCATTGTCCCAGGCCGGTGGGGGTGCGATAGAGGATGATCGCCTCGACCCCGGGTAGGGAGTTCACCAGATTGGCTCCCGCCTCGGGTCCGAGTATGTAGAGTCCGGTGGCCAGGCCGTCCGCAGTCATGGTCGTCGAAGCGAGCACGGTCACACTCAAGGTTCCCTCCGCCGGACGGCCGGAGCGGGGATCCAGAATGTGGCCGAACCGGCGCCCGTCGATCTCGAAGAACTTTTCATAGTTGCCGGAAGTCGCGACTCCTCCCTCGCGCATGGAAAACCATCCCAGCAGATCTGCCGGGCCCCTTTCCGGGTCGCGGATGCCGATCTTGAAGGGTACGGTTCCCGCCGGGGCGAAGGCATAAAGGTCACCGCCGGCGTTCACCATTCCCCTCCGACTCCCTCGGCGGCGCAGAAGTTCCGCTATCCGGTCGACGATATATCCCTTCCCCATTCCTGAGAGGTCGAGGGCCATCCCGGCCATGGGGAGTTTCACCCGCCCGCTTGCCTGGTCGAAATCGATCTTTTCCGATCCGATAAGTCCGAGGGCGGTTTGGATCGCGGTGTCGGAGGGGAGAACGCCCAGGGCCGCGGCCTGGCGCCACGCGGAGACCAGGGGGCCGATCGTCATATCGAAGGCCCCGCCGGTTTCCCGGTGGAGCTGAAACCCTGCCGACAGAACATCGAGCACTTCACCGTCCATGACCATTCCGTCTTCTCCGGCCATCCGGTTCAATCGGGAGACCGGACTTGCCGGGCGAAAACTGCTCAGGAGATCTTCGAGATGATCGATCCTTTCGGTGGCGGCCTGGATCTGTTCGACGAAGGTCGATTTCTCTTCCCCGAACAGGGTGATCTCCACCGGGATTCCTCCCATTGCGAAAATTGTGGCGGTCAACCCCTTCTCAACAAACTCCTCTGATGATTCCTGGGGATGCAGGGGGAAGAGCGCAAGACGCAAAAAGAGGAGGCCGATGCCGATCATCCCGATCGTTGCTGGAAGGGCCATGCGGGCCAAGATTCCGCTCCCTGCCGGATACCTCATTCGCTACCCCGTTGAAAAAATGGCGGGGCATTTTTCAGGATTTCCACCAGCCGGCGGGAGACCACATTCAAGGAGTAATCCCGTTCAACGGTTTTTCTTCCCTCCCGCCCGATCGATGCCCTAAGATTCGGGTCGGACAATAGCCGGTCCAGGACCTCCACCCAGGCACGCGCATCGGCGGGCAGGAATCCATTCCCGCCGTCCCGGATCACCTCCCGATTCATTCCCACCGGAGAGGCCACGGCGGGGATCCCGAGGGCCATGTACTGGATTGCCTTGAAGGCGCTTTTTCCGCGCGCCCAGGGGGAGTCAATCAAGGGCATCAGTCCGACCCGGATCCCCGCGAAGCAACTGAGTTCGGTTTCCAGCGTCCAGCGCCGGAACTCCAGGTTGATTCCCGGCATCCTCGGAGGACGATCCGCCACCACGATTAGCCGCAGACCCGCATGCCGTTTTGCCACCTCCAGCAACGGTTCGGTCAAAGATTCGAGGTAGTGGAGGTTGTCGGAATATCCCACCCAGCCGAGGACCGGGCCTTCGCCCGGGGAGACCGCTCCGGGGGCGAAGCGGGTGGTGTCGATGGGGGTTGGCAGCAGTTCAAACCGTTTGTGCGGCAGGCGGGCGGCGAGTTCCCGGTTGGCGCACAGGGCCAGGTCGACCATGTTCAGTGTCGCGATGAAGTTACGGTGGTAGCGTTCGTTGTGTCGATCGCCGCTTCCCTTCCCCGGTGGCGGCAGATCCAGGGCATCATCCATGTCGAAAAATATTCGTTTTGCCTTGCGCCGCATCCGGGGGGCCAGGGAAGGAGGGTACATCTTTCGGTGGATGAACAGGAGGTCGGATCGGACCGGGCTGTACAGGTCCCTGGCCAGATCCAGTACCCTCCAGGTACGCCGGGTGAAGGATGGACGGGCAAAGGTAAGAGGGAAGCGGACCCTGGTGATGAAGCCGGCCTGTTCGAGGGCAGCCCGGTGGGCCAGAACCCGGTGGCGGGTCGAGGCGCCCCGCTCATCGGCAACCGGGAGAAACAGAATCCTTCGGCCGGTAGGTTCTTTATTGTCCCGATCGGTTCGCAACCCGGCCTCCTCCTTTCAATCCGGAATAAGATAACCGTTTTTCACCCCTCGATCCAGGCGTTCCCGCGGTCTGCTGCCCTCTGTCTATCCCTGGCACCGAGGCCTCCAGATTTGGTAGGATGCCGATCGGGACCCGGGTCTTCGTAGAGGTAACGGGAATGGAGGACATCATGACGTATAACACCCTGGTGGTGGAACCCAAGCCCCCGCTGGCCTGGATCCGCCTGAATCGACCTGAACGGCTGAACGCCCTTGACCGGGAACTGGCCCGGGATCTGCGGGCCGCGGTGGGGGAGATGGTCGACCGGGAAGGGATCCGGATCATTCTTCTCCGCGGCGAGGGACGCGCCTTCTCGTCGGGCGGCGATCTCCGGGAACTCCGGGATCAGGTGGTGGAAGGAGGCCGAACCGAATACCTGGGAGAGTTGGTGGATGAGGTCCACGCCACCATCCGGGCCCTCTGGGAATCTCCCAAGCCGATCGTGGCTGCGGTGCACGGAGTCGCGGCCGGCGCGGGATTGAGCCTGGCCCTGGCCTGTGACTTTCGCCTGGCCTCGGAGGAGGCCCGGTTCCAGATGTCGTTCATCAATATCGGCCTGGTCGCCGATTCGGGCAGTACCTACCTGCTGCCCCGGCTTGTCGGAATGGGGCGGGCTGTTGAACTTGCCCTGACCGGCGAACAGGTATCCGCTGGCCAGATGGAACGATTCGGTGCGTTGAACCGGGTCGTTCCGGAAGGGGATCTTATCCGGGCCGCCGAGGAGTTCGGCGGGAAGCTGGCAAGGAAGTCTTCCATGGCTCTCGGCCATACCAAGCGCCTCCTGCACGAAAGCTGGGGGCGAAATCTCTTCGAGCAGCTCGACGCCGAACGGGATGGGATCCTGGATGTCGTGGAGAACTCCCCGGAGTTCGCCGCCGCGATCCGGGCTTTCCTGGAACGGTCCCGGCGCGGTGGCCGGAAATAATCCAATGGAAGAAAACCGCCTCCCGGGAGACCCCTTGATGGCAGGAATTTCCACAATCCGCACCTTCATGTTCGAAAGCGCGCTCCTCAAGGGAAACCCGAGGGGGGATCCGAACCACCGCCGGTTGTCGGTCTACCTGCCCCCCGATTACGACGAGAAACGGGACGAACCCTATCCGGTGGTCTACATGCTTGCCGGATGGGGAGGGCGGGGCCTCCGGTACCTCAACGACGAGGGCGCATTTAATCCCTCCTTGCCGGAGCGCTGGGACCGCATGATCACCTCGGGTGAAATGGCTCCGGTTCTGATCGTGTTTCCTGACGCCGTTTCCCGGCTCGGCGCGAGCCAGTACGTCAACTCCCTGGCGAATGGGCCCTATATGGATTACCTCTGCGATGAACTGGTCCCTTTTGTCGACCGGAGTTTCCACACCCACCGCCATCGGTCCTACCGGGGCATTCTGGGGCATTCCAGCGGCGGATTCGGCGCCCTGGTGACGGGGATGCTGCGCGCCGACAGATTCGGATACGTGTGCAGTTCCGCGGGGGATAGCTGGTACGAGAATCTGTACCGCAAACCGATCCCGATGATGATCGACGTGATCCAGCGCGAGGGCGGGATCCAGGCCCTGATCGGGAAATTCCTTTCCCATGAAAACCCCATGGGCCACGTCCCTCCACAAATGTCGGAGACGGTGATGAATCTATCGATGTGCGCCTGTTTCTCTCCGAATCTCGAGGTACCGGTGCTCATGGGAGATCTTTATTTCGATCTCGAGACGGGAGAGATGATCCCGGAAGTGTGGAACAGGTTTCTCGCCTGGGATCCGATCCGGATGGTGGACCGGCAGGTGAAGAGCCTCCGGACCCTGGAATGGATCCACCTGGAGGCGGGCCGCCAGGACGAATATGGCTTGCACCTGGGGCACCGCCAGATCGCCCGCCGGCTGAAACGGATCGGGGTGGATTGCGTCCTCGAGGAGTATCCGGGCCGGCACGGCGGGCACCACTACCGGTTCGGATACCGGGTGAAGCGGATGCTCGATAAGATGTATTCCCGGAAATGATACCGGCAGGTCATTCATCGGCCCGGCAGAAGGGGCTGCCGCTCAGATCACGGCACAGGCGATCGAAGATCCCCGAGAGGATCTCCATTTTCGTCGGATGGTAAAATTCCGCTTCCGCCACCTGGTGAATGGTATGGCCGTGTTCGATGATGTATGCGGGCAAATGGATGAGGTTATCGGCGTCCCGGCACAGCAGACCGGCCCCCAGGACGCGGTGGTCCTTGGCATCCACAAACACTTCGCCGAATCCATGATCGTCGCCGTCCAGGTGGAGCTTGCCGGTGAGGCGGCTCTCCTTGGCAGCGGAAACCACCTGGTGTCCCGCCTTCTTTGCCTCCTCGGCTCCCATCCCGGCGAAGCCGAATTCCGGGTCGGTGAATACCACCTGTAGGTTCGCCCTGCGGCTCCATTTCCGCTCTCCCCCGGTCATCGCGTTTTCCGCCGCGATGCCCGCTTCGATATGCGCGTGATGAACCACCATCCGTTTCCCCCCGGCGTCGCCGGCCGCGAAGATCCGGTCCCGTCCCTCCAGCCGCATATCTTCCCCTACCCGCAAGTAGCCTCTTTCATCGGTATCGATGCCGGCCGCCGCCAGTGAAAGGCCGCCGAGGGCGGGCCGCCTGCCGGTGGCCATCAGGAGGCGCTGCCCCACGATCGGTTCCCGCCCCCCCGGCCCGTCGGTCTCCAGCAGGAACCAACCGTCTCGATTTCGCGACACGGCCAGGGTCCGTGTGTTGAGGAGGATCCGGATCCCTTCAAGTTCCAGGATACCGGCAAGCCGTTCACCGAACTGCGGCGGAAATCCGGAAAGCAGGCGTGAGCGCGCGATGAGGGTGACGTCACAGCCGAGCCGGGAATAACGCTGCGCGAACTCCATTCCGATCGGCCCCGCGCCGACCACCACCAGAGATTCCGGGAGGTCGGTGTTTGCCAGGATCTCCTCGTTCGTCCAGACTTTGTCCTGGATCGCCTCCAGGCCTGGAATCGGCGGCGGGACCGCCAGGGAGCCGGAGGTGATGATGAAGGCGTCCGCCCGGTACCGTTCCCCCCCGGCCTCCACGGTATCGGGGTCGACGAAATGGGCATCGGCCCGGATCACCTGGAAATCGCCGGAACTCTTCTCCCGGATCGCGGTCTGCCTATAGGCGCGGAATCGGGCGATTTCCCGGTCCTTCCACGCGACGATCTGGGCGAGAAACTGTCCGGGGTGGACAGGTTCCACCCGCAACCAGCCGTGGCGGCGGGCGTGATGCATGGCGTCGATCGGCAGGAACAAGGCCTTGGAGGGCATACAGCCGTAATTCACGCAGAGCGATGCACGGTCCGCCCGGCTCCCCATGAAGAAGAGAACCTGTCCGCCAAGTTTCGCGATGGTCCGGGCGGCGGTGAAGCCGGCGGAGCCGCCCCCGATGACCGCAATCGTTTTCCGTTTCGCCATCGGATCTCCTTCCCAGCTGGGCCGGGCCTTTCCGGGCTAGTCTTTCTTCCGGTCCGATCCTTTTTCGAGTCGCAGCGCTGCGGAGTTGATGCAGTACCGCAGGCCGGTAGGCTGGGGGCCGTCGGGGAAGAGATGTCCCAGGTGGGCGTCGCAGCGCCTGCAGATCACCTCGGTCCGCCGCATGGAATGGCTCTCATCGGTTACGGTCCTGAGACTTTCCGCCGAGACGGGCCCATAAAAGCTTGGCCAACCGGTCCCGGAAGGGAACTTGGTTTCCGAGGCGAAGAGGGGAGCGTTGCAGCAGATACAACGATACATCCCCGGTTCCTTGCAATTGTCATATTCGCCGGAGAAGGGGGGTTCCGTCATCTTTTTCCGGGTAACCCGGAATTGTTCCGGTGTCAATTCCCGTTGCCAATCTTCTTCCGTTCTGGAGATCTTTTTCATCGGAACCACCTCGCTCGATGGTACCACGGAAAAAATGAGACTTGGGGGAATTCCAGGAGCATTCGGTATGTTACTGATTCAGAATGAGGTTCTCCCGGTAGGCGATTCCCCCCGTCCATTTTTGAGTCGAAGGGCGGTCAAGGCTTTCTGCCGCGGGTCCGGGGAAAGAGTCTCCAGGCGGGGCCAATCGGCCGGTTCCGGAAGGGGACGGAACGGTGGCAAGTATCTTGCAATACATGGATCGAAACGGCGGGGGCGCATCGGCGGTCCCGTTCGGTGGAAAAGGCCGAGAACAGGAATAAAATGCCAAACGCAGGCGGTGAAAAGACCCGCCACTGGGCGGAGCGGCGAAGGCATCCGAGGGTTCTGGCGCGTCTGCGGATAAAGACCAACGGCGAGAACCCTGGATGGCTGACCACCGAAAATATCTCCCTGGGCGGCGCCTTTGGAACAACAGGCCGCTTCTACGTGGTGGGCTCCCATCTGCAATGTGTTCTGGAGACGCCGCGCCGGTTGAAATTGAAAGGTCTTCTGACGATGGAAGGGAAGGTTCTACGTTCGGGAGAGAAGGAACGGAAGAAGGGTTATTCCACTGCCATTCAGTTCACCGGAATGGAAGAACCAACAAGTCGTTTGTTGAAGGAAATCCTCCAGAAGCTCAGCGGTGTTGATTACCCGCTCGAATCGACCTGAAAGATAATCCTGCGCTAAAAATTGAAACTTTTGGAGGCTGGAGGCCACGGAACGTAAGGCTCTACCCGCCCAATTGTCGATGAGGGGAGATATCAGCATGAACCCAGGCCGACTGGACCAGGCGGAAAAGCGATTTTCCGTCGGTTCCAGGCATCCGGTAGTCGGAGACGACAAGATCCCATGAAGTTCCGAGGATGCGCCTGATCGCATCGGAGCCGGACTTGCACGTCGTCACGTCGTACCCATAAACCTCGAGCCCATCCTTCAGGAATTGGAGGAAGTCTTCATCATCATCTACCGCAAGTAATCTTGGAGCGGATTCGGTTTCCCGTTGCGCGTGTCCCAAGGTGTTTTACCTCTTCATCAATGCGATGGAGTCTTCCGAGCTTCATATGCAAGGGGAAGGATAGTTTCCACTTCCCGGAGACCATCGGCGAGATTGACGGTATCGATGACCACGATGTCGGAATCCCCAAACAGGTACAGGTACACGCATGGGAACCTCCATTGAAATAGTTAATGTTCGGCTGAGAACTCTCTCCCAGTGTACCGGTGGGCAAGAGGCATACCAGGACACAGAGAGCCATTATCGACCCTCGGACAGTCTGTGGAACTGGAGGTGGGGGATTACCCACAGGAGGGAAGAAAAATGGGTAAAAATTCCCAGGAGAGGATTATTCGCCCAGTCCGGTTACTATTTCCCGGACCGTTCC
>JAPUIV010000063.1 GCA_027296665.1 Acidobacteriota bacterium
GATGACGGCGCGGATGACTTCCAGTACCGGTTGCTGGGAAACGCGCGCGCCTACTTCAAGGAGGACCGGGAAAAGTACCGCCGTTCGATCGTGGAGAACGTGTACACCGACCCGATGGATGTATTCGATCGCCATCTCTACCCGAAGGGGGGATGGACCCTGCACATGCTGCGGGGAGTTGTCGGGGAGGATCTGTTCTGGAAGACCATTCGGACCTATGCCCGGGAACATTTTGCCGGGGTCGTCACCACTGAGGATCTGCGCGCGACCTTCGAGAAGGTGACCGGCCGCGGCCTCGTCTGGTTTTTCGACCAGTGGTACCACCACGGCGGGCATCCGGAGTTCCGCGTGCGGCAGGAATGGGACGAGGCGCAGGGCGCCGTCCGGCTCGAGGTGGAGCAGGTCCAGGAGGTCGACCGGGTGACGCCATTATTCCGGATGCCGGTGCGGCTGGAGTTTTCCGGAGATTCCTGGTCCCGGGAGTTCCGGATCGAGGTTTCCAGGGAGAGGGAAGAGTTCACCTTCCCGTTGCCCGAACCGCCACTGATGACCCGTTTCGACGCCGGGCAATTCCTCCTGAAAAAATTGGAGTTCCAACGTTCTCTCACCGAACTGGTTTACCAGATGGAACATGATTCCGATGCCGCCGGCCGGATCTGGGCGGCCGAACAGATGGGCCAACGGGCCGGCCAGCGCCAATCGGCGCAGGGACTCCTGGAGGCCTTGCGGCGCGAACCGTTCTGGGGTGTCCGGATCGAGATCGCCAAGGCAATGGGAAAACTTCACCTGCCGGTCTCTTTCGATACCTTGCTCGAGACGGCGGGTGGCGACCCCGATAGCCGGGTCCGGGCGGCGGCCCTTGCCGCTCTCGGAAAATACCACGGCGATGCTGCCGGCGCCGGGGCGATCCGGGCCTCCTTCCAGTCTGAGACCAACGAATATGTCCGCGCCGCAGCCGTCAAGGCCTATGCCGAGAGCGGCGCCGAGGATGCCGCCGCCTTTCTCGAAAAGGCGGTCCCCATTTCCTCCCACCGCGAGGTGATCGCGACGGCGACATACGAGGGGATGGCGAAGTTGAAGGATCGGAGTTTCCTCCCGACCCTGCGAAAGGGAGCGGCGGAGGGGAACGGCCGCCGCCGCCGGGAGGCGGCCATCAAGGCCCTGGGAAAGATGGCCGCCGGCGAGGAGATGGAGGAGATCGTCGATCTCCTGATCGACCTCCTGGGAGATCCTTCCGTGTTCGCGCGGGAGGCGGCGATCAAGGCCCTTGGAACGGCGGGAAGCCCGAAGGCGGTTCCATTACTCCAGGCCGCCGCGCTCAATGAATACGATTCCCGTTTGCGGCGCGCCGCGCGCGCCTCGGTCGAGAAGATCCGCGATTCGGGCGGTTCCGGCCAGGGGCTGGCGAAGCTGCAGGAACGGATCGATAATCTCGAGGCGGAGACCCGCCAGCTGCGCGAGGAGCTGGAACGGGACTCCGGCGAGATCGCCAAGGTCCAGGACTGATCTCCCATCATTTCAGGGCCTGCCCTCCAGACTGAGGTTCCCGGGCCACCGGGTAGATTCGCCACTCCGGGTCGAAGAAGGGACTCTTCTCGTAGAACCACCGCATCCGGGCCGCCGGATCGCCGGCGAAATCATCATCCCGGGCAAGCTTTTGTTCGAACTCGGTCTTCAGGGCGGGGTCGATCTCCAGCATCTTTCGCGCCATCGGTTCCAGGACGTAGTCCTCGGCGTACTCGACTCTCTGCAGCGACTCCAGGAAAAACCCCCACTGGAAGAAGGAGTCGGGTGACTCCGGTTCCAGCAGGAGGACGGCGAGGTCTCCCAGCGGCTGGTCGGTGGAGACGCGTACCGATCCCGGGGCCAGCCGGATCGTTTCTTTCCGGAGCGTGAACTTCCCGGCGACCCGCATGTGCCCCTCGAACGGATCGGCTTCCAGTTTTACCTCTTCGATCACGTAGCGTTCCAGTTCGATCTCCCTGGCCGCCGGGATCCGTTCCGATTCGATTCCATGCATCGCCAGCCTGTCGATCACCTCGCTCCAGGCCGGCGGGATCCAGTAGGCCGCGGGCCTGGTCACCGTGACCCCGGGCACCGATTTCTCATACACGGGGACCGGCATGGTCACCGGTTCTCCCGTCCACTCGATCACTTGGTTTCCCGAAATCGGCGAACGAAACATCCTCGATTTCACCCCGAGAAACTCGAGGATGCCGGTCGGTTCCTTCCGGTAACTCCAGTCCAGAACCATCTCGGCGGGACGGCGGTTCCGGTCCCGCAGGATCGCCCGCCGGAGGCGTTGGCCTCGTTTCGCCAGACTCCGCAATCCGCTTTCCAGCAGGAGATAGGTGCCGAGAACCCGCTGTTCGTAGGTTTTCAACGAGTGGTTTTCCACCAGAACTGTAGGAAGGTGGCGGGCGTTGCCGTACCCGTCCGAATAGCGTTGGGTCGGGGTCCAGCGGACGATCCCCTGTTCCGAATTCTGCTGGTTCCTCGGGAAGATCAGGGATCCCGGAACGTGGCCCATCCGTTCGAGATCGCGGTTCCAGGCGGGGACCAGATACCGGTCCATCCAGGTCGAGATCGCGGGGGAGTAAGCATGCGCTCCGGCAAACCCGAAGGTGATGTCGTACTGGTAGTCCATGCCGTCGGTGACGTGGATGTCGAGATAGAGATCGGGATCATACCGGTTCAAGGTTTCGACCATGCCGCGCATCTCCGGTGTGTCCAGCTTGGCGTAATCGCGGTTCAGGTTGAGGCGCCGTGAAGTGACCCGCCATCCCGATTCGATCGGACCTCTCTGGTTCATTCGGCTATAGGCGGAGAACCGTTCATGGCCATCGACGTTGAAGATCGGGACAAACAGAAAAATCGCTTGATCAAGAAGTTCCCGTTTGGTGCCGCGGACGGTCATGTCGCGGAGAAGCATCATCCCGGCGTCCTTTCCGTCAATCTCGCCCGCGTGGATCCCGGCCTGGGCCAGTAGGATTGGTTTGCCGGT
Organism: Acidobacteriota bacterium; assembly: GCA_027296665.1. Lineage (GTDB taxonomy): Bacteria > Acidobacteriota > Polarisedimenticolia > JAPUIV01 > JAPUIV01 > JAPUIV01. The sequence goes on from JAPUIV010000063.1 coordinate 3,005, forward strand.
GGCGCGGATGGCAGGCGGGGAGAAGGCGAGATCGCGCGAGGCGATCACCATCCAGACTTTCCTGCCCTCGGGACTGGTCCCGATCGGGACCATCTCCAGTTCGGGGGCGGCCTCGACCAGGCGCCCCAACCATTCCACCGTCTCCCGGTAACGGGGAGTGCGGGTCAGGTGGCTGAGTTCCGCCGGAGTCACCCACGGGTCATCG
>JAPUIV010000064.1 GCA_027296665.1 Acidobacteriota bacterium
GAATTGATCATCGATATCACTCTTCTGGAACTGAACCGGAACATCCTGAGGACCCTGGGGATCGATCTGACCACCAAAACGTTGGGGATCACCTTCAATGGCGGTGAAAATGGCCTTCCCCTCAATAACCTGGATCTCCTGAAACAGAGAGGGAGCTGGGTCGTTTCTCCGATTCCCGGGATACTCCTGAACTTTCTCAGAACCGACGCGGATGCCCAGATCATCGCCAAGCCGCAGTTGCGGGTGTCCGAGGGGGAAAAGGCATCGGTCCGTATCGGCGATCGGATCCCGATCCCGACCACAACCTTCAATACCGGGGGCACGGTGGGGGGGAGTATCATTCCGGTCACCTCCTTCACCTACCAGAACGTCGGCATCAACATCGATATCGAGCCCCGGGTTCATCACAACAAGGAGATATCGTTGAAACTCCGGATCGAGGTCAGCTCCCTTTCCGGCACCGTTCAAGGCTCGGGTGGGATCAGCCAACCGATCATCGGAACCCGGGAGATCGAGACGACGATCCGGCTCAGGGATGGGGAAACGAACATCCTTGCCGGCCTGATCCGCGAAGAGGAACGAACTTCCCTCAGCTCCATACCCGGGCTGGGAGCCATTCCCGGCCTGAGACGCCTGTTCGGAAATAACGATTTTCAGGTCCAGCAAACCGATATCATCATGACCCTGACCCCTCATATCGTCCGGATTGCCGACATCCGGGAAGAGGACCTCCGGGCCCTCTGGATCGGAACCGAATCGAACATCCGGTTGCGCGGCGCCAAGTCATCCGCTTTCGGCCAGACTCCCTTCGCGGATCGAGGTTCCGAGACCTATCCCCCTGCACCTGTGGATGAGATCGAAGAGGAATCGACCGAAGGGGACAGCCTGGAGGAAGCGGGATCCGATGAGAACCAATCCGCAGGTACCGTTGCCGGTGCCGGATCCCTCCCGCCGGGCGAGGCGGGCCGGGTGGGCGCGGGGGCGGAAGAGAATGAGCCTGAAACCGGTCCGGCCCCTGGCGGAAGGTTGGAGTCCCCGGGGAGCGAAGCGGAGGGGGAAGTCGGCGAGCCGGCACCTCCCAAAACTCCGGCACGCGTGATCCTGGCGTGTGGCCCGGCCGGCGCGGGCAGCAACTACCGGATCCTGGTGAGACTCTTCAACGGAACCAGGGTGCAATCGGTTCCCTATCACCTCAAGTTCGATCCGAACATCCTGCAGTTTGTCGGAGCAACGGAGGGTCCCTATCTCGGCCAGGGGGGAGTGCAGACGCAATTTCTCCACTCCATCTCCACTTCCGATCCCGGCGAGGTGTTCTTCGGACAATCGAGGCTGGATCAGAAGAAAGGAGTCTCCGGCGGCGGCGTCCTTGCCTGGGTCGATTTCCTGGCTTTAAAGCCGGCGGAAACGGAGATCCAGTTCACCGATGAGGCGATCCTGGGCGCCAACAACACTCCCATGCCGGTCAGCTTTCACGGGTGCCGGGTGGTGGTGAAATAAGGGGAAGTTGAGGAAGATCATGGAGCGATTCGGAAAATGGATATGCCAGCGGCGCGGCCTGGGTTCGCACAAGGGGATCACCCTGGTGGAACTCATGGTATGCATCGCCATTCTCGGCGTCATGGCCGGGGCGATCATGCCGGTGGCGCGCCTGAGCATCAAGCGGCAGAAGGAGCTGGAACTGCGGCGCGCTCTGCGGAAAATCCGCCACGCCATTGATGAGTACAAGAAATTCGACGAGGCTGGCCTCATTCTGAAGATAGGCGTCGATTCGGAAGGCTATCCCACCGAACTGGAAGTGCTTGTCGAGGGAGTGGAGCTCGTCGGCCAACTGGGAAAGAAGGTGCGGTTCCTGAGGAGGATCCCGGTCGATCCGATGACCAAAACGAAGGACTGGCGCCTGCGATCCTATCAGGACGACCCCGATTCCCGCTCATGGGGCAGGGAAAACGTGTATGACATTTACACGACATATGAAGGGACGGCGCTGGATGGAACCGAATACAAAGATTGGTGAGGTAATGAGGAGCAGGCAAAGGGGTTTCACCCTGCTCGAACTGATGGTGGTGGTTGGGATCATCGCCATCCTCGCTTCCCTTTCGTTGCCCTATTACCGGAACGCGAAGAAGAAGGCCCAGGAAGCGGTCCTCATGGAGGATCTGTGGGTTCTCCGTGACATCATGGACCAGTATTATGCCGACAAGGGAAAATACCCGTCCGACCTGGAGATCCTGGTACAGGAAGGTTACATCCGATTCATTCCCAAGGACCCCTTCACCGGTTCCTCCTCCACATGGGAGGAGATCGAGGTGAGTCAACTGGATGAGGAGATAGATGAAGGAGAACTGTCAAGAGGAGGAATTTATGATATTCGAAGCGGGGCGCCGGGCCGGGCGCTGGACGGCACCTACTACCGGGATTGGTGAGATGCGGGGAAGAGATCTGCCTACTCACCGGCCCATCCTTGCCGTTTTGGTGGTGATCGGCGGAATGATCCTCACCGGGTGCGAATCGAGCGACGTGGTGCCCCCCGCGGACGCCGAACTGACCCTGGTGGCCACACCGGCCACCCTCGATTCATCCCTCCCGGGGGTGCCGGAATCGACATTGCTGGCCAGGGTCACGAACCTGGGGGTGTCGTTGCCGGGACAGACCGTGGTGTTCTCCACCAGCGAGGGGACCCTGACCCCTCCCCCCCTCACCCCGGTCGAAACCGACCAGTTTGGCATCGCCGAGACCCTTCTGAAGACCACGAGAACGGCCACGGTGACGGCGCAATCGGGCGGCGCGACGGACACCGTGACCATAACGGTGATCTCGGGTAGCCTGAACGTCCTCTTGCTGGTGTCGCCCGACGTGACTGTCAACATATGCGACGAGACCATCACCCTGACTGCCACGGCACTTTCAACTAACAGCCTGCCGATCAGCGGTCTCAGCGTTTCGTTCCAGATG
>JAPUIV010000065.1 GCA_027296665.1 Acidobacteriota bacterium
CCTGGCCGGCACCCGGGAAGAGATCTCCGGCGAGTTCCTGCAATCAGCCCTCCGGCAATGCGCCCAGGAAAGGGATAGGGTAGACATCTCCCCTTGACAACCGTCGGATCGGGGTGTTAAAAAGGAACCCGTTCGAAGGGCCATTCCATCCGATTCCTTTGAGAAAGGGAGGGAAGTGAATGAACAAGGGAGACCTGATTGAGAAGATCGCCAAGGATGCGAGGATCAACAAGGCCGAGGCGGGCAGGGCGATTGATTCCCTGATCGACGGCGTAAGAGGATCCCTCAAGAAGGGAGAACGGGTCAGCCTGGTCGGCTTCGGGACCTTCACCGTTTCACAGAGAAAAGCGCGGGAGGGTCGCAATCCCCAGACTGGCGAACCGATCCACATCCCTGCGAAGAAGGTCCCGAAGTTCCTGCCCGGCAAGGACCTAAAATTGTCGATTCAATAGGGAGAAATCTTCCCTGGTTCAGGGAACGGATGGGCGGGGGCCGGCGCGAGGATTGGTTTCTGGCGGGACGGTGGTTCCCGTCCCTTCGCGGATTTCCAGGATCCGGTCGGCCTGTAGGCTTTCCCAGTATTCCCGGATTCCGCTGGGCCAGCGGATCTCGAGGCGATCCACCCGGGAAGCCGGGCCCAGCCCCAGATGGACCCGGCGGTCATTCTGGGAAGCGTAGCTCGACGCGCCCCGCACCTCTTTCCTCTGTACCACTCCAGCCGCGGTCAACCAGATCACCGCGCCCAGGGCGTCCCTGTTGCTCCGGGTTCCCACCGCGAGAATTTCGATCCAGTGGTTGCCCCGCCCGGCCAGATTCTGGTAGATCCTCGCCTCCTGATTGGAGTTGGTGACGACGATATCGAGGTCACCGTCGTTGTCGTAGTCTCCGGTCGCCGTCCCCCTGCCGACCCGCGGCTCGAAAAAACAGGGAACCCGATCGACAGGGACCCTGCTGAAACTCCCCCCGCCGATGTTCTCCCAGAGAAAATCCTCTTCGGCGTACCGAAGGTTGTCAGAGTACATCTCGATATTGTCGATGATATGCCCGTTGGCGATGAACAGATCCAGATCCCCGTCATTGTCGAAATCGAGAAAATCGGCCCCGAACCCGACGAACAGCACGCTCTCCATCCCGATCCCGGCGGAAAAACTGAGATCCTCGAAGGTACCATCTCCCAGATTTCGATACAGGCTGTTGTTCTCCTCGGAAAGGTTGGTCACCACAAGGTCAGGATGGCCGTCCCCGTCGAAATCGCCAAAATCAGTCCCCATCCCCGCCTGGGGCTTCCCCTCCTCTCCGAATCCGGTACCGGAGGAAAAGGTCGCATCCTCGAAGGTCCCGTCGCCGTTGTTCCGGTACAGGAAATTCGGGGTCAGGTCGTTGGCGACGTACAGGTCCACATCGCCGTCGTCGTCGTAATCGGCGGCCACGACTCCCAGGCCCTTTCCTCCCGGGTTCCACACCCCCGCCGCCCGCGTCACATCTTCAAAGGTCCCGTCCCCGTTGTTCCGGTACAACACGTCCGGCTGGCCGCGGAAATTCTTCGGGCTGCAATAGGCCCGGTACCCCTTCCGGTGTTCGCCACAGTACAGGTTTCGTTCGAGGGAAAAATCGACATAATTCGCTACGTACAGATCCAGATACCCGTCCGCGTCATAATCGAGCCAGGTGGAACTCACCCCCCACAGGGAATCGCCCACCCCCGCCGCCGCCGTGATTTCAGTGAAGGAGCCATCGCCGTTGTTCCGGAACATCTGGTTCGGGCCGTAGTTGGTCACGTACAGGTCGGGGTCGCCATCGTTGTCGAAATCACCCACCGAGCATCCCTGGCCGTAACTCTCGCTACCCAGGCCGGCCGCCCTGGTCACATCCTCGAAGGTCCCGTCACCCCGGTTCCGGTACAGGGCGTCGCCCGTCCGGCCGGACAGGTCGGAGCCAGGAAGGCGGCCGCTGTTGACGAAGTACAGATCCCAGAACCGGTCTCCGTCGTAATCGAGGAAGCAGGCACCGGCCCCCATCGTCTCGACCATATATTTTCTCCCGGACCCGCCGTGAACGTGCCGGAAGTCGATCCCGCTTGCTGCCGTCACGTCCCGGAACCAGGGTTCCCCGGTTGGCGAGGAGCCGGGTTCCGGATCCGTACCACGGCAACCCAGGGAAAGAAGGAAAAGAAGAAGGATCGAGGCCCGCACCGCCATCCTATTCCTCCGGAGCAAGATCGGCGCCCGCCAGCGAACGGAGCCGTTCGAACTCCGCCATCTGTTGCCGGCTCCGGTCGGTAAGGTTCTGTGCCTTCAGGATATTGGCCAGGTAGAAATGGGGGTCGGCGAAAAACCGGTTCCGCCGGATCGCCTCCTCGAACGATTCGATCGCCCTGGGGAATTCCCCCGCCAGGGCGAATGCCCGGCCGAGCTCCGTCAAGATTCTCTCATCGTCCGGAGCCAGATCCGCCCCCTTCCCCAGGATCTCCATTGCCCTTGCCGTTTGCCCCAGGGCCAGGTGGCTCGAACCGAGATAAAAATAGCCGTTCGAAAGTTTCGGATTCAACTCCAGAACTTTCCGGAATTCCGGGATCGCCTCCTCGTACTTGCCCGAATTGAACAGGGTGATTCCCAGGTTCGAGTGGTACCCGACCTGGGAGTTGCGGAAGATCTGCTCTTCGGTCCTCTTCACCAGATCCTGGAACCGCGCCAGGATCTCCCTCCTTTCCTCCGCCAACCCGAGCCTGCCGTAAACCTTGGCGAGGTTGAACAGGCTGCCGAAATGTTCGGGGTCACGGCGCAAGGCCTCCGCGAAGGCCTGCTCCGATTCCGCCCAGGCTTCCGACTTCATTCGCACCAGGCCGAGATGGAACCAGCCTTCCACATGGTCCGGATCGGCCTCCAGCACTTTCCGGTATGCCTCCAGCGCCTCCGGAATTCGATCCTGCCTTTCCCGGATCCAGCCCAGTTGGTAGTACACCTCGGGCGTGCCCGGACGGGTCAGGAGCAGCCGTTCAATATGTTCCCTGCCCTCTTCCAGCCGCCGCGACTGGAAGAACAGTTCGGCGAGAAGAAGATCGGCGCCGGTGAAGGAAGGATCCCGGCGCAACGCTTCCCGCAACATCTCCTCCGCCTTGCCGAACCTTTTTTCCATCAGGTAGATTCGGCCCAGGTAGTAGAAAGGTTTTGGGTCGGAGCCGCGCAGCTGCACCGCGCCCCGTAAGGCTTCCTCCGCCCTGGCGTACTCCTCGATATGGAAGAACAACAATCCGCGGTTGTACAGCCGGTTGAACCGGACCGTATCATCCGGAGCCGGCGCCGGTTCCGTGCCGCATCCCAGTGCCAGAACCAGGGAAATGTGAGAGGCCACCAGGGCAAATCGTTTCATTTCCCCGTGCCGGGCTCCTTGGCGGAACGGGAACTGCCCTGCCGCAGGGTGATGAATTGATCGACGGGGAGATCCAGAAAAGTCTCCTTCTCTCCGCCGGGCCATTCCACCTCGATCCGGTCCACCCGGGAGAAGGGCCCTAGGCCGAAATGCATTCCGAGCTCGTTCTGGGACAGATAGCTGGATCCGGCGCGCACCTCCCGTACCTGCTGGAGGCTGCCGGCCACCACCGTCACCCGGGTTCCGACTGACCAGCGATTTCCACCCGCTCGGGTCAGCAGGAGATGGATCC
>JAPUIV010000066.1 GCA_027296665.1 Acidobacteriota bacterium
GTGGCCGGATCGGTTCGCCCCGCCCTGATCCGTTACTTCGCCTTTCTCCGCGAGGAGGTTCTTCCCAAGGCACGTTCCCAGGACCGCCCCGGATTGAAGTTTGTCCCCGGCGGAATCGATTGTTACCAACAACTGATCCGGGTCCACACATCACTGCAGCGTTCCCCGGAAGAGATTCACCAGATCGGACTCAAGGAATCGGCCCGGATCATGGGCGAGCTGGTGGGTCTGGCCGAAAAGGTACTCGGGACGGCCGATCCCCGGGAAATCCTGCAGCGCCTGCGGAACGACCCTGCCCTCCACTTCAAGACCCGGGACGAGGTCGCAGGAAAGGCGGAAGCTGCACTGGCCCTGGCCCGGGACGCCATACCGGAATGGTTCGGCATCCTGCCCAGGGCGGAATGCGGAGTCACCCGGATGGGCCGGCACGAAGAAGCCTATTCAACCATCGCCTATTACCGGCAGCCGGCGGTGGACGGTTCCCGGCCGGGCACCTACTACATCAACACCTCCGCGCCCGAAACCCGCCCCCGGTTCCAGGCGGAGGCGCTGGCCTATCACGAGGCAATACCAGGCCACCACCTGCAGATCGCGATCGCGCAGGAGATCACCGATATCCCCGAATTCCGCAAACACACCGGGGTAACCGCATTCGTCGAGGGATGGGCCCTCTATTCCGAAAGGCTGGCGGATGAAATGGGTCTCTATTCCTCCGATCTGGACCGCATCGGTATGCTCTCGTTCGAGGCCTGGCGGGCCAGCCGCCTGGTGGTCGACACCGGGATGCACGCGAAAGGATGGTCCCGGGAGAGGGCGATCCGGTTCCTGAAGGAGAACACCGCCCTGGCGGAGAACAACATCGTCAATGAAATCGACAGATATATTACCTGGCCCGGACAGGCCCTCGCCTACAAGATGGGACAGTTGGAGATCCTGGACCTCCGGCGCGAGGCACGGCACCGGATGAAAGACAGGTTCGACATCCGGAAATTCCACGATGTCGTTCTCGGGAACGGCGCGGTGAGCCTGGGGCAGCTACGCCGCCAGGTCGAGGATTGGGTGAAAGAGAATTCGGCAGGGTCCTGATCCCGGGAAGGAACCCGGGTCACTCCGGCGGAGGAGAGATCAACTCCCTAGCTTTTTCCTCGTCCTCCTCGCGAACGAGAACCCGGACCTCGGCAAGTTTTGTAACCGCCACCGGGTGGGTCAGGCGGGTCGATTCCCCTCTCAGAATCGAGGCGATGCCAAAAGATTCCAGAAGCGACTGGATGAATTGCGCGTCGTTCTCCCCCCACCCCTTCCAGACTTCGACCAGTTCTATTGATCCATCGGGAGTTTCTCTCATCTATCCCTCACCGGGAGATCCGGAAATGGCCGCAGGCTCTTCCAGATCTTCATCCCCTTCCTGGATCATCTCGATCAAATGATTCAAAGATCGGGATGCCCCTGGATAAAGCGGAAGAAAACCCACCAGAAGTTTTTCCGCCGCTTTGGCCTCGCCGATTTCCATCAGATGAAGACTCAGGTCGGGCACGGCGGGAAGGAAACCCGGATTCTCCACTATCAGCCCCCGGAGGATCCGGATGGCCCCGGTCTGATCCTCCCCGATATCGGATAAGGCCCGCGCCTTCCAGAAGGCTCCCTCAGCATCCTGGGGAAATTCCCGATTCAGGATCTGCAACCTGCGCTCACCCTCCTCGGGATCGCGGTCGTGGAAAAATGAGTGAAACATTCCGGCCAGGCGGCGATCCAGTTCCGGCATGCTGTCGCGGTCCTTTTCGGCTTCCTCTACCCAGGACAGACCCTCCGTCTCCTTTCCATCCAGATACAAACTCATCCCCATGCGCATCTTCGCCTGGGCAAAGAAAGGATCGGCCTCGATCGATCTGCGAAAACGTTCGGAACTCTCGGCAAACCTCAGATTGTTGTACAGATCGATCCCCTCCGAATAGAAACGGTAGGCATTCTCGGAGGAAGTGGATACCGCTCGCATCTCTCCACCGGCCAGAGTCGCCACCCCCAGGTCGCGTTGGAGATCGGCAGTCAACCGGTCGACCAGATGAAAGATGTTATTCCCCTCCACCTTGGCCGCGGTGAGAATGGTGCCGGTTTCGGTGTTGTAGGCCTGAACGTCGATCCGGAAGTTCTCTCCCTCTTTGAAAATCGAGCCGCTGACGACGATCTCCGCCCCCGCCCAACGGGCAAGTTCGGTCGCCGTCGCTCCGTCCACTTTATCCTTCTCCCCGGCCCCCGACATGGTTAGCAGGTCGGATAGCTTCTGGGAGGAGATCACCTTGAGTTTCCCGGACTGGGCCAGCCCGGTAGTCAACATTTCCGGAATCCCGCGCCGCAACCAGTCGGCGTCGGGATCCCCGCTGCTATTGGTGAAGGGGGCCACGGCGATGGTTCCCCTGGAGGAGGCCGCCGGGAGGAGTGAGGAGGAGGGGGGTTGCGGCGCCGGGGGAAACGGCGCCGAGGCAGACCGGGAACCGATATACAGGAACAGTAGCGCAAGGAAGGCCAGCCCGGCGAGGGCGCCGATGCTGATCATCCACCGGTTCCGGGACGGGGGAACCGGCCGCGGACTCCGAAATAGCCGCCGCACCGAGGAATCGAGCCCGGTGAAAAGACCGGAAATTTTCTCCGCCAGGATTTCCACTGTCTGGAATCTATCGGTAGGTTTTTTTGCGAAACATTTGAAAATAATGGCTTCAAACTCTTCCGGAATTTCGGGTCGGATTTCGCGGATCGGTTTGGGTTCCTCGTGCACCACCGCATGAAAGGTCCCGATGGCGTTGTTTCTACGGAATGGGGAGATCCCGGTGGCGAGTTCGTACAGGAGAACCCCGAAGGAAAAGATATCCGACCGGGCATCGACCGATTCGCCCTGCGCCTGTTCGGGCGACATGTAGGCGGCAGTTCCCAGCAGGGATCCCGCTTCGGTCAACTGCTTGGTCCGTGTATCGGCGCTGGTCTCATCGGCGGTTGAAGATCTGGGCTCCTGGAGCACTTTGGCCAGCCCGAAGTCGAGGATCTTGTAGAACCCCGAGTCGGATCGCATGACGTTTTCCGGCTTGAGGTCACGGTGAACGATTCCCCGCCGGTGGGCCTCGGCCAGAGCCGCGGCCATCTGCCAGGCACATTCCTGCAGATGGAGTATTGGCAGGGGACCCTGTTGCAGGATCTCCCGGAGGCTTTTCCCCTCCACGAACTCCATGGTCAGAAAGGCAATATCCCCCTCCCGCTGGAATTCGAACAGGGTAGCGATACCGGGATGGCTCAGGGCGGAGGCGACCCGGGCCTCTTGCTGGAACCGGCGGTTCGTGTCTTCGTCGGAGACGAGTTCCGGGCGCAAAACTTTGAGGGCTACGATTCTTCCCAGGCGGGTATCCTCCGCCCGGTAAACCGTCCCAATGCCCCCCTCGCCGAGACGGGAAAGGATCTGATAATGGGAAAGTCGGCTCCCCGGTTTCACGGTTCGGCCCCTCCGGCAAGAATTTTACCATATCCGGCCCCCGCGGGCTCCCGCGAGGATCACTCCTCGATGAGCCGGACGTTGCCGCTCACGGTCTTCACCGTCACCCGCGCGCCTCCTCCTCCCACGGAAAAGGTGAGTTCCTCGGAAGGAAGATATGGGCTGGTTTTCACCGCCACTTCGCCGAAGTCGTTGGTGATCCTGCCGCTGAAGCTGGAAATATCGAACCTGGCCGATATCTTGCTAGGGATCCGGAGATCGATATTGCCGCTGACGGTCTCGAACTCGAACCGGCCATGATCTTCCAGATCCGCCTGCAGGGTGATCTTCCCTGATACCGACTGGAACTCACCGCTGCCGACCGCCCCCTCCGACACCAGGCGAATCGAACCACTGACCGTTGCGAGTTCGACCTCCGAGGGGTTCCCCTGGACAAGGATCTTCCCGCTAACCGATTCGAGTTCGACCGTTCCGTCGAAATCCGAAACATCGATATCGGCGCTCACCGTTTCGATCGTCAGACGGCCGCCACGCGGCATGCGGATTTCCAGGTTCGATCCCTCGATATTCCTCCGGTTGGAATGAAGCTCGACCTCGATATCCCAGGAATTCCTATCCCCATCGACATCGAGTTCCTTGGTCCCCTCTCCAAGGGTTCCGGTGATCTGGAGTTCTTCCCGATCCCATCCCACCACGGTCACCGAACCGGCGATATTCTCGATGGTGATCTCGACGTCCCGGGCGGCCGGTCTCTGCTCGTCAATGGTTTGCTGGGGCATGGCCAGGCCAATCCCCGCCGCGCAGACAAAAAGAAATGCCAACAATTTCCTCATCCTTCCTCCCCTTTCATGAAGCTGCAGGGAGCCGCGTCGCCCTCTGCAAAAGATCCACCTTGGTTCGGTACATCGCAGTCAATACATATTCCAGCTGGTGATCCCGGGGTTCGCTCTCCAGGGCGGATCGAACCTCGTCGATTGCCCGGTTGATGATCCGCAGGTTCTCCTCGACCACCGCCAGGGTCTCGGGAGTCAACCCTTCCTTCCTCTCATCCAGAACCGAGATCAACAGATCCGAGGCGCGCAGGAATACCGATTCGGCATCGATGTAATCCGCCGCCAATCGATCGTTCCGGAAACTCGCCTTGACCTCTGCCTGCCTACCCTCCCCGAGCCCGGGTATCGGCGGGCGCCTGAGCCGGAGGGTCACGCCCACGGTCAGCCCAACCAGTAGCAGGGCAGCCGCGGCCAGACGGGGAATGGTCAGCCAGGACGGCGGCAAGAGCCGCCTTTGCCAATCGGAGCCCGGTCCGGGTTTCTCCCGGCGAAGGACGCCTGCCAGGGCGGGCCACAGATCCCGCTCCGGCTGGATCGAACGAGGCAGCCCCGCTGCCGCCGTTTTCAGCGCCCTCAACTGGTCCGCCAACCTGCGGCAGTTCACGCAGGCGAGAAGGTGTTCCTCCACCTTGCCTCTTTCCGGCCCGGCCAGGTTCCCGTCCACCAGTTCATTCAGGGATTCCTCCCAGTTCCGACAATCTGTGTAACTCATGATCCCAATGCCTTTCTTAGAAGTTTTCTCGCCCTGTGCAATTGCGCCTTGCAGGTGCCGGTGGAACGTCCGATCAACAGGGCGATCTCCCCATGCCGGAATCCCTCGATCTCGTGAAGGACGAACACCCGGCGGGCGCCGTCGGGAAGACCGGCAATGGCCGCCTCCAGATCCTTCCGCGCCCCCTCGACGGGAACGGCCGCCGCAACCGGCAGGGTGTCCGGGTCCACCGGCTCCTGTTCAAAAGGAAACCGGCGTTTTCGGGCCCTGAAATCTCCCAGTACGATGTTCAATGTGATCTGGCGCAGCCAGGAAGAGAATCTGCCTTCCCCGCGGAACGACTCGATCCGTTCCCACACTTTCACGAAGACCGCCTGGGTGAGATCCTCGGCCCGGGATCGATCTCCGCACATCCTCAGGCACAGGGCGAAGACGCGTCCGAGGTGACTCCGGTACATCTCCTCGAAAGCCGCCATGTCACCCCCCTGTACCAGGCGAATCAGGCGCTCCTCGCGCGGCCGCGTTTCGTTCCGGGTACTGACTACTGCCTCCATCGGCCGGCCTCTCCTGGAATGCCGAATTTGCCCCTTCTCTGATCAGGATGCCGGCCGGCGAAGAAAGGTTGGAATCGTCCCTGGGAAAACTGGAAATTCCTTCCGGGGGTGCCAGCCGCTTCCCCGGGACAGCCCTGGATTGTACTTCAGGGAGAAGTTGAGGGGGTCGAGTCGATCAGGAGGAGGGCGTAGGGACCATTTCCTCGAACAGGAGGTCGGGATGCGATCGGGACAATCCGACGCGATACCAGATGAAGGGGAAGAGGGGGTTCGGCAGCCAGTACAGCCAGCCGAGATTCTTTACCCGGCCGCCGCCGGCGAGGTGAAAGTCGAGCCAGACATAAAGGAACTTGTAGACACAGAACCCGGGCAATCCGTTCGGCCAGAACCGATCGGTGGCCATATACTTTCTGCGGATGTAATAATTCCCTTCAAATGGGGTGATCCCCCAGCCGACCGGCCCCTCCGCCACCAGGGTGCCGCTCGGGCGGTGCGTGATC
>JAPUIV010000067.1 GCA_027296665.1 Acidobacteriota bacterium
GCCCATCCCTGGGGAGTTGCGGTCTTTTCTCGCTGCCCGGATGAGGGAACTCCCTGCCGAGCTCCGGACCGATCTGCAGGTGGCGGGCCGCCATTTCACCCACTGCGGGTACATCATGGGCCCCTCCTACTGTTCCTTCGGCTGCACCCATTGCTACTTGCCCAAGAACGCCAATCGGGTGCCGTTGCCCACTTTGGAGGAGATGAAGAGTCAGATAGATGCGAACCGCCGCATGATCGGCCCCGGCGGGGGGTTGCAGATCACCGGTGGAGATGTCGTCGACGCCTACTGGCGGGCGGGGCGGGCCGCCGATCTGGCGATTCTCCTCCGGTACGCCAACCGTGCCGGGCTGGTGCCGATGTTGATGACCCACGGCCAGGTTCTCCTGGAAAACCCGGACTATCTGGACCACCTGGTCCAGTACGGAGGCCTGCGGAAACTCGCCCTCCATATCGACATCACCCAGGCGGGCCGCCCCGGGTTCCCGATCCAGGCCCAGAAACGGGAGGCCGACCTCCATCCCCTCCGTGAACTTTTCGTCGATCTGCTCCTCGGGGTTCGCCGCAGGACCGGGGTGAAATTCTTCGCGGCCCACACCGTTACGGTGTGCGAACGAAACCTGGAATCGGTCGCCGACATCCCCCGATGGCTCATGGCCGATCCACGCCATCTCGATGCCTTTCGCATGGTCAGTTTCCAGACGGAGGCGGCGGTCGGCCGCACCCGGAAATTATCCTCTCCCGTTTCCGCGGAGGAGGTATGGCGGCGGATCCAGGAAGGAGTGGGGATCGATCTTTCCCGGGATAACCTGTGGTTCGGCCATCCCGACTGCAGCAACATGACCACATTGATGGTGATCTATCCGGAAGGGCGCGCGGTCAATCTGATCCCCGCCGACACCGAGAGCCGGAAATTCTGGGCTGAGGTCCTCCGGGTGTTCGGCGGGATCGGGAATAGGGGGGGAAGTGTTTTCGAATCAGCCCTGGCCGTCCTGAGCGCCTGGGCCCGCCGTCCATCCTTTTCCCTGGGGCTCCTGCGATACATCCGGCATCGGCTCCGAGAAGAACGCCTCGGCCCCGGACTTCTCCTACACCTTCTGCGGGGCCGGGTCCGTGGATTGAACATCGTCATGCACAACTTCATGGGTCAACAAGATCTCGCCGCCCCCCGATCGGATATTGTGGAGAAACGCCTGGCGGCGTGCGCCTTTCGGGGGGCTTTCCGGCGGAACGGGCAATGGGAGGCGGTGCCGATGTGCGAGATGAACGCGACTTTCCGGGAGGCCCAATACGCCCGGTTGATCCCCTCCCCGATTCTTCGCCCCCGTTCACCCGCCGAAACAGCCCGTCCGGCGGTAAATCGAGCCGCTCATCCGGAATTGGCTGGTGCCGGCCGGAAGCATGACTTATCCTCGATATCGGGAGAGGCCCCGCGGGCGTAACGGCAATGAACCTCATTCATCTCATTTCCCTGCTGGTGTACACCCTGGGACTGTTCTCGTTCGGAACCATTCTCCTCCTCTGGGTGCGGGGATTCGTCAAAGGACGTTGGGGTCACGGCAGGGGAGGGCCACCTGCCTTCGGCGGTCCGGGAGAGCTGGCCGGTGCCGCCAGTATCCTCGTGAGCTTCGCCTGGTTCGGTGTCAATCTCGTCCTGCAGTTGATCGTACTTAATCCAGAAATTCCGCAATGGCCGGCCATGACCCTCTTCCTGTTCCTGGTCTTTCTATACCCTCCTCTCATCATGCACGCCAATTACCGGGAGGAGCGCTGTTCTTTCCAGGAGTCGGCGCAGGAACCCCGACGGCCCGAATGGCATCCTGCCTGGCGGTACGCCATCGTGGCGATGTATGTGGTAAGTCCCTCCATGGCGATCTTCAGTATCCTCGGTTTTCATCAAATCCTGCCGATTCCCATCTCAAAGGTCTCGACCATCTCGACCACCGCCATGGCGGTTCTGTTCATCTTCGCGATGGCCTTCAGCATGGCCGTCTCCACAATCCACAGGAAACAGTCGAAAAAGAAAAAGATCAGGACCAGCCGGCGATGGATAGCGGGCCTCTACGGTCTGGCAATTCTTCTTTTCGGTGCCAGTATTCTTACCACCCTGGGTTGGATCCAATTCCATGACGTTCTGGATCTGGCAGCGAAATCCCTCCCCCTGATGTTTCTCTTCGTCGTGTCCTACCACGAGAACCGCTTCGAGTTCCTCGATCTTTTTCTGAAACGCGGCCTCGCCTTGATGATCG
Source organism: Acidobacteriota bacterium (assembly GCA_027296665.1). Classification (GTDB taxonomy): domain Bacteria; phylum Acidobacteriota; class Polarisedimenticolia; order JAPUIV01; family JAPUIV01; genus JAPUIV01. The sequence continues at coordinate 2,249 of JAPUIV010000067.1, forward strand.
CCCTGGTTTCTTTTACCTTCTGGTTTGCCTTCTCCCTCCACTGGCTGGAAGGGAGGATCAGCTGGTTCGGCCTGGGGGGGGCGGGTCTCCAAACCCTGGGATGGGCCCGTCCCTTGGTGTACGCCCTGTGCCTTTTACCCATTGCCTTTTTCCTTCTCTGGCTGTACCGGCGCCTGGGACAATGGCTGGATAACGTCTGGCTGGGACGCCAGTTCACGACTCTCGAAGCGGTAAAGCATTTTCTCTCGACGCTACAGACCGCAACCACGGAGAGGCAGCTCCTCGAGCGTGCCGAAAAGGGGATCTCCGACATCTTTCAGGCACCGACCCGGATCCAGCTGAAGATCCAGGCGGCGCCAGACCCCGATTTCGAATTCCGCAAGGAGGTGCCGATCCATTCCGAACGGGGTCAGATCGGCGTTATCCAGCTTGGCACCAGAACCGGAAACACCCCATTTTTCAGCGAGGATCTCGCCCTGGCAGGATCCCTGGCGGAGGTGTTCTCGTTTCTGTTTCAGAATCTGCGCTTGAGGGAACGGCAACAGGAACAGGAGCGCCTGGCCCGGGAGTTATCTTTTCAGGCCAACCAATCCGAATTGAAGGCATTGAGGGCTCAGATCAATCCCCACTTCCTGTTCAACGCCCTGAACGCCATCGCCGGCCTGATCCACAAGAATCCCCTCCGTGCCGATAAAACGGTGGAGCGCCTCGCCGACGTGTTCCGATACACTTTGCGGCGATCGGAAAACGAATGGACCCTCCTCGAGGAGGAAATGGAATTCGTGCGAGCCTACCTGGAGGTTGAACAGGCAAGATTCGGGAAACGATTGCAGTTCCGGATCCACACGACAGAGGAGATCCGGTCGATTCGCATTCCGACCATGACGATTCAGACTTTGGTGGAAAACGCAGTCAAACATGGAGTTTCCTCCGTCCGGGGACCGGGAATCATTGAAATTTCGGCCGTCAAGGAGGGTGCGGGCGTCCGGATCGATGTCGCCGACAACGGTCCGGGTTTCCCTCAGGAGGATCCCCTGTCGGACTCCTCTCCCGGCAGGAAAGCGACCGGATATGGCCTGAAAAATATCGTTCAGCGACTTGAAGGTTATTACGGCGAAGCGTCCGAGTTTTCGATCCGGAGGGACAAGGAACGGGAAATGACCGTGGTCTCCTTCCGGATCCCGGTCACCGAGGAGAAGTTGACCGGGAGTGTGGAGGGAGGACAGGACGACTTGAAATCGGGAGGCGCGGCATGAACCGGATCCGGACCCTCCTGGTGGACGATGA
>JAPUIV010000068.1 GCA_027296665.1 Acidobacteriota bacterium
CGAGGACCGGGCCGCGGAACTTGCCCGGGATGCGGTGGCGATCGCCCTCAAGGCCCGGGAGGAAGCGGGGCTGCAGGATCGGGTCGCGGTGGCGGGTTCGATCTCTCCTCTTAACCATCCCTTCCGGAGCGATCTGGCCCCCGATCCCGATCAGGCCGCCAAGGAGCACGGGGAAACGGCCCGCATCCTGGCGGAGGCCGGCGTGGATCTGATCCTGCTCGAGTCGATGAACAGTCGGTCGGAGGCGGAGGCGGCGCTGCGGGCGGCGAAGGAGACGTCGTTGCCGGTGTGGGTCAGCCTCGTGCCCAATGGGGACGGCAAGACCCTGGGAGGGGAGCCGCTGGAAGAGGTGGCCGCCGCCCTCGACCGTCTCGAACCCGGGGCGATCCTGGTTAACTGCGCGCCCTCCGACCATATCGGCCGGGCGGTCGACAGGCTGGTGAAGTCCACCCGGCGTCCGGTGGGAGCCTACTCCCTCATCGGACGGTACGCCCCGCCGAGCTGGAAGATGGACTTCTATCCGCGTTTCATTGATACGGAGAAGATGTCGCAGGCGGGGTATGCCGACGCGGCCGATGGGTGGGTTCGGGCCGGCGCCAGGATCATCGGGGGTGCTGCGGCACGACTCCCCGGTACATCGAGCTGTTGCATTCCAATCTGAAATAGACCGGGGACACCCAAAGGGAGGCGCCACACCATGAGCAGCCAGCAACGCGCGGATCGGGGGGGAAATGGCCGGGCCGATGCCGCCCGGAAACGGAAACTACAGGATAAAGAGATCATCATCATGGACGGCGGGATCGGCACCGAGATTCTCCGCCGGGGCGTCAACTGGGCCAGCCATCAGATCCAGGACGACCCCGGCCTGGTGCGTTCGATCCACGCCGACTACATCGCCACCGGCGCCGACGTCATCACCACCAATACCTTTCAGCTCAGCCGGCGCAGCTTCCGCAACCACTTCAACGACCGGCAACATATGGAGGCGATCGGCGCCCTGGCACTGGAGGAGCAGGCCGACGAACTGATCCGGGACGCCGTCGGCCTGGCGCGGCAGGCCCGCGAGGCCAGCGGACGCGAGGAGGTCAGCATCGCCGGCTCCATGACGACACTCGAGTGGTGCTTCCGCCCCGATCTGACACCCGAAACAGAGGCGATGCAGGAAGAGTACCGGCAGCAGGTGCAACTATTCCGGGACGCCGGCGCCGATCTGATTCTGTTCGAAACCTTCAACCGGGTCGCCGAGGCCCGGATCGCCCTGCAGGCGGCGGCCGAACTGAAAATTCCCGCCTGGATGGGGTTCGTCAGCGACGCCGAGGGCCGGTTGCTCAGCGGCGAAACCATGAGGGATGTGGCAGCGGGTCTGAAGGGGTTGACGGTCGAGGTGGTGCTCATCAATTGCTGTCCGGTGGATCACACCACGCGGGGGATGGAAGAGCTGGCGCGGCACTGGCCGGGACCCACCGGGGCCTTCGCCCATGTGGGGAAATTCTATCCGCCGGTCTGGCACTTCACCGACGAATGCCCGCCGGAGAGGTACCTGAAGGAGGCGCGCCGCTGGAAGGAGCTCGGCGCCGCCGTCATTGGTGGCTGCTGCGGCACCACACCCCCATATATAGACCTGTTGAATAGCGATCTGCGGTAAAAAAGAGGAAAAAAGTTGTTGACATCGCCCATTTGTGCTATATTCCCCGTGTGCGTGGTGCAACCCGTTCCGGAAAGTTTGGAGTGAACCTCTTCTTTAGAGCCCGCGGATTCCTACCGCAGTTCCCTTCCCAACTCATTCATGGTGCAAGGTGCCTTCGTACATTTTTGTAGGCTCCGGCCCGCACGGGCCGGGATGTTCCATTAACTGAATGGCGCCCCCCTTGCAGGGAAGGCGCGAAGAGAGGATCCATGTCCAAGAAGATCTATGTCGGCAATCTCCCTTTCACCGCGACCGATGATACCGTTCGCGAACTTTTTCAGGCGCACGGTACCGTCGAGTCGGTCAACCTGATCACCGACCGGGACACCGGTAGGCCCAGGGGCTTCGGTTTCGTGGAGATGCCGGAAGCGGAAGCAGACGCTGCCATCAGCGCCCTCGACCAGAAGGACTTCGGCGGCCGCAGCCTCCGGGTCAACGAGGCGAGACCCCGGGAGGACCGGGGCGGCGGCGGCGGCGGCGGCGGCGGCGGACAGCGCTCCAACCGCTGGTAAGCTTCTTCCCAATCTCGAACCAAAAATGGCGGCCGGATTCCGGCCGCCATTTTTTTCTAATCGACAGAAGAAAAAGTCTCAGTTTCCCGAGTCGTTGGTGTAGAATCGCCTCGGGGAGCCGGCCTCAGAATTTCAACCCGTAACCAATTCGCAATTTCTGGAATCTACAAGGGGGGCATTCCGGTGATCGGCAAGACGCTGAATCACTACAAGATTGTCCGTAAGATCGGCAGCGGCGGGATGGGGGAGATTTACCTCGCCGAGGACCTTACCCTGAACCGCCAGGTGGCTCTCAAGGTTCTGCCGCCCGAGATGGCCGCGAATCCAAACCGGCTGGGCCGGCTGGAGCGCGAGGCCAAGGCGATCGCCGCGCTGAACCACCCCAACATCGTCACCATCTACTCCATCGAAAAATCGATCCCTTCCGGCGATGGCGGCGCCGGCGAGCCCCAACATTTCATCACCATGGAACTGATCTCGGGAAAGACCCTCTCCAGGGTGATCCCCAGGGCCGGCATGACCCTGGGCCAGATCCTCGAACACGGTCTCGCCCTGACCGAGGCGATGACCGCGGCGCACGAGAAGAACATCACCCACCGCGATCTCAAGCCGGACAACATCATGATCAGCGACGACGGCCGGCTCAAGATCCTCGATTTCGGCCTGGCCAAGCTGAGAGAGGAGGCGGATCCCGGTGCCGCCGGCACCGAAATGCCGACCCAGGCCGTGAAGACCGAGGAGGGCAGCGTCCTCGGCACCGTCGCCTACATGTCGCCCGAACAGGCCGAGGGGAAGCCGGCCGACTCGCGCTCCGATATCTTCGCGATCGGGATCCTGCTGTACGAGATGGCGACGGGGGAACGCCCCTTCCAGGGGGATACCAAGATCTCCCTCATCTCCTCCATCCTGCGGGAAACTCCCCGGTCGATCACCGAGCTGAACCGGACCCTTCCGCGCCATCTCGGCCGGATCATCAAGCGGTGTCTCGCCCAGGATCCTGTGCGGCGCTACGGCATTGCGCGGGTTTTGTTCAACGACCTGCTGGATCTGAATGAGGAGTTCGACTCCGGAGATAGATGTCCGTTGGGAGTCGGCCCCGGACCGGCCCGGCAGGCCGGCAAACGGGCCGTCCTGGTCACCGCCGGTATCGTCTTGCTGCTTGCCGCCACTGCCGTCATTTTTCTTCTGCGCGACCGGCTGCCAGGAGGATCGACAGGGCCGCCGGCCATCGAGGCCACCGTCACCCGGCTCACGCAACTGCCCGGCCCGGAGACCCATCCCAGCATCTCCGCCGACGGCCGCCTCCTGGTCTTCATCGGCCGTTCCCGCGGGAACTGGGACATCTATTTCCAGATCGTCGGCGGCAATAAGGTGATCAATCTCACCGAGGAT
>JAPUIV010000069.1 GCA_027296665.1 Acidobacteriota bacterium
GCTTTGGCCACTGCCGGATGGGAAACGAGGGCGCTTTCCACCTCGGCTGAGCCGAGGCGGTGGCCGGAGACATTCAGCACGTCGTCGACGCGGCCCGTGATCCAGTAATAACCGTCCTCGTCCCGCCGGCATCCGTCGCCGGTGAAGTACAGGCCCGGGTAAGTGGAAAAGTAGATCTCCCGGAACCGTTCGTGGCTGCCGTACAGCGTTCGCATCATGCCGGGCCACGGTTCCTCCAGGCAAAGGAACCCCGAGGCGACTCCGTCCAGGCGCCGTCCCTTGTCGTCGACGATCACCGGCTTGACGCCGAAGAAGGGGAGGGTGGCCGATCCCGGTTTCGTCGGGATCGCGCCGGGTAGGGGAGTGATCAGGATCCCGCCGGTTTCGGTTTGCCACCAGGTATCGACGATCGGGCAGCGCTCCTTGCCGATCACCCTGTGGTACCAGAGCCATGCCTCCGGATTGATCGGCTCCCCGACGGTTCCCAGGAGGCGCAGGCTGGAGAGGTCTTTCTTCTCGACCGGTTCTTCTCCCTCCCGCATCAAGGCGCGGATCGCTGTCGGGGCGGTGTAGAACTGGTTGACCCGGTACTTGTCGACGATGTCCCAGAACCGTCCGGGGTCGGGATAGGTCGGGATCCCCTCGAACATCACGGAGGTGGCCCCGGCGCAAAGGGGCCCGTAGACGATGTAGGAATGTCCCGTCACCCAGCCGATGTCCGCGGTGCACCAGAAGATGTCGCCGTCGTGGTAGTCGAAGATCCAGCGGAAGGAGGTGGTGGCGTACACCATGTAGCCGCCGGTGGTATGCAGCACCCCTTTCGGTTTTCCGGTCGATCCCGAGGTGTACAGGACGAACAGGGGGTCCTCGGAGTCGACCCACACCGGGTCGCATTCGGAATGGGCGTCGTTCATCAGATCTTCCCACAGGTGATCCCGGCCGGCGGTGAGGGTGATCGGCGCCTTTTCCGGGCCCACCCGCCGCAATACGATGCAGTGTTTCACCTGGACGCCCCGCCCGGCGCTCAGCCGGATCGCCTCGTCGGCGTTCCTCTTCAAAGGGATCACCTTGGCGCCGCGGAAGGCGGCATCGGTGGTGACCAGCACCTCACAGGAGGAGTCGACGATCCGTTCGGCCAGGGAGTCGGCGCTGAACCCGCCGAAGACAACGGAATGGACCGCCCCGATGCGGGCGCAGGCCAGCATGGCGATCGGCAACTCCATCACCATCGGCATGTATATGGAAACCCGGTCACCCTTCTTTACCCCCAGACCGAGCAGAACATTGGCGAATTTGCAAACTTCCCGGTGGAGTTCCCGGTAGGTCAGCCGCGCATCTTCACCCGGGGCGTTCCCCTCCCAGAGGATGGCCGGCTGATCGCCCCGATCGGCGAGATGGCGGTCCAGGGCATTGAAGCAGATGTTGGTTCTGGCCCCGAGGAAAAACCGGATGTCGATCTCCCCGGAGAAGGTGAAATCCCGGACCCGGCGCCATTTTTTCCGCCAGTGGAATTCTCCGGCGATCTTCGACCAGAACCGGTCCGGCTCCTCGATCGACTGGCGGTACATTTCCCGGTACTGATCCAGATCCCGGATCCAGGCCTTCCGGGAAAACTCCGGGTCGGGTGGGAAGTTGCGATCTTTCATCAACGATCCTCCAGATCCGCGGTCATGACACTGGCGGTCCATCGCCCCAGTGACTGCCTGATTCCGAATCAAGGATTTCCATTCAGGCCCAGATCCGCGTCAGGAGCGCCAGGCAGATGCACAGGTTCGCGGCATGCCCCGTCCAGCAGACCCGGCATTCCAGGCCGTTGCGCAGGAGGCTGCTGCCGAGCCGGATCGACATTAACAGGGCCGGAACGGTGCCGGCAAGAAGAACCCGATCGTCCCACCCCGCCAGAAGACCGACCGAAAGGATGGCGTAGAACAGAAGACCGAACAGGGAGGTCGGCACTCCCCACCAGCTGGCCCGGCGGCTGCGGAACAGAACGGCGCAACCGCCCGCTTCCATCCGGCACACGGTCGGTCCGGTGAAGATCGCCGGCAGGATGAAATAATAACCGTACAGGGCGGCGAGCGAGGCGGCGGCGCCTCCCCCGATGGCGACCCCGATGATGATTTTCACTAACCGGTCCAGATTCTCCCAGGGCATCGCTTACCGTTTTCCGCCCGTCATGACGGGCGGGGGATCTGGTCCACCTTGGCGGCGCAGATGAAGTCGTTTTCTGAAAGGCCGGAGATGGCGTGCGTGGTGAATCGCACCATGCAGCGATCGTAGGCCACTTCGAGGTCCGGGTGGTGGTTTTCCTGGTGGGCGATCCGGGCAATGGCGTTCACGAAGGCCATCGTCTCGTGGTAGTTCCGGAAAACGAAGGAACGGCGGATTTCCCCGCCCCCTGCAACGACGATCCAGCCGTCTAGCTGTTTCATGAGGCTTGCCACCGCCGGAGCGGGAAGAGGAACGACCCCTCCCTCGCAGGGCTGGCACTGTTTTTCGGTCAAGTCCGACATTGTTCGACCCTTCCGCCCGGCCGGCCGGGACAGGATCGATTGTATGGGTGGCTCTCCGGAGGTGTCAAGAAGAGGGCCTGGGTCTGATCGGATCGGCAAGAAAATCTCCGCGCGGCCTGTTACAATGGTGCCATTAACGGATTGGAGCCACATGATGCCGGATAGAAAGAGTTTTTCCCGCCCGCGGGTATTCTGGCTCCTGTTTTCCTTCCTTCTTATTTTTACCTTTTCCTGGCGGCTTGCGGTCTTGGCCCAGGAGGCGCCTCCTCCCGCCAGGGCTCCGGGATCGACGGGACCCAGGCTCAGCGATCTGATCGAGAGAGTCGAGGTCCGGGTCCTTCTGGTCGACGTCTTTGTGACCGACAAGAAGGGGAATCCGGTCACCGACCTCCGGCAAGAAGATTTCCAGTTGTTGATCGATGGGGATCTGGTGGAAATCGATTCCTTCGAATCCCGGGAAATTCCACAGGGACCGGTTCTGGCCCTGGAAACGGGGAGTACACCGGCGGAAGGACCCGAAAATGTGTACAGCCGGGGATCGGGTCAGAAGGTCATCTTGTTATTCGATTCCTGGAATACCAGCATGGCCGACCAGGTCAGGGTCCGGGAGCAGGCGCTCGATTCTCTCGAGAAGGGATTGGTTCCCTATTCCGAGGTGATGATCCTTTCCCTGTCCGACCGATTGCGGTTGGTTCAGAATTTTACCTCGGACCGATCGAAATGGATCGGGGCGTTGCAGGGCCTCGCCGAGGATGACTCGGATCTCGACGGGTACCTGACCCTGGAGGCGCACCGACTGGGTGCAATTGCCGACCATTGCAATCATGAGAATTGTATTATGGCCCGGAGCCTCGCCCTGGCCTACGCCACCGAGGAGAAAACCAGGGCCCTCCGGACCGTTCGCACCCTGCAGAGCCTCATCTTTACCCTCGGGGCGTTGCCCGGCCGGAAATCGATCATCTACCTCTCCTCGGGGGTCCCCGCCACACCTGGAGGGGCGTACTTGAGCGCGGCCGACTGTAGATCATGCGGGGATACGGGGAACACCCAGAGGATCAATCCGGTGGAATTCCAGGTGGTGACGGAGTTCCGCGACCTGTACCTGGACGCCAACGCGGGGAACGTCACCTTTCACACCATCGACGCCCGCAGATCGGCGATCGGTTCCAGGCAGTTCCTCACCAATCTCGCCTACCAGACCGGGGGCACGCGGGGATCGGCCTCGCAGGAGCCCAAGGAGAACTTGAAAATCCTGAACCGGCAGATGGCCAACTATTACGTCCTGGGACACACCCTCATCTCACCCGAACCGGACGGCCGGTCCCACAACATCATTGTGAAACTGACCCGGCCCGGCCTCGAGGTCCGTCACCGCAGGAAGTTCAGTGATCTCGGCTGGAAGGAAAAGGATGAGTGGTCGGTGCTGGGCGCGATGGCGATCCCGGAGATCCACAATGACCTGCCAATCGAGGCCCGGATCCTGCCCTTCCGGAAGGAAAAGAAACGGTTCGATCTGTTCTTTGAACTGGGGCTTCCCCTGGATGATCTATTCTGGCTGCCGATGCAGCTCGTCCGGCTGGGCGAGGTGGAGTTCGTAGGCGTGATCACATCCAGCGCCGGCAAGATCAAGTACCAGTTTCGTGACACCATGGAACTGAAAACCGGCAGGCAGGAGGCGTCCCGGCGGGTTGGCGGGGTGTTTTACCGCGGCCACACGGTGCTCGGTCCCGGGAAATATGAACTGATCGCGGTGGTTCACGATATCGGCAGCGGCCGGGTCGGATCGACCCGGATCGCCTTCGAGATCCCGAAGCCGAAGGAAAACCGGTTCTCTCTCGGAGGGCTGGTGCTGGCGAAAATCAGTCGCGGCGATCTGGTGATGGGCGCCTATTCCCCCTATACGGAGAGCAAGAAGCAGTTGCAGAGGCGCTACCGCAAGGAGAACGTGGTCCCTCTTATCGGCGAGGGGTTGACCTCGGAGGACATCCTGCTGACCTATCTGCAGATCTACGATCCCGTCCGTAAAAGGCCGGAGGATCCTTCCTGGTTCACCGTCAAGATCAGTTTCCTGCGGGACGGGAAGGTTCTGGCGACGCACCGACCGGTTGAGGTCGAGGAGGAGGAGGGACGGGCCGATTCGATCCCCTTCGCGATGCTGACGCCATTGAAGAAGTTCGAACCCGGTTCCTACGATCTCCGGGTGGAGGTCAAGGAAAAGGGGACCAACCGGACCCTGGTCCAGGAGATCCCCTTGCGGATACTGGATAGTGATTCCCGCGCCGAAAAATCGATCGAGGCCGCCCCTCAGGGTCTATGAATCGTTCCCGAAACCTTGCCGATGTTAACTCCCCCCGACCCGACCGAGTGAAGACGGACATTTCCGGACACGTCGTCCAACCGGATGTTTCCCGAACCGTCGGAGATCTCCACATCGCCGACAACGCCCAGGATCGTAATCGATCCGGAGCCGTCATTGAGATCCAGCGATCCCTTGAGTTGAACGATCCGGATCTCTCCGGATCCGTCGTTGATGTCGAGATCGCCGGTAATCCGATCCAGATCGATTCTGCCCGAACCGTCGGTGATGCGGATCTTTCCGGCGCCCGATCCTCCCCGTGAGACATCCAGATCGGTGATCCTGATTTCACCCGAGCCGTCCTTGATCCTGGTGTCGCCCCCGACATGTTTCAATTCGATTTCGCCGGAACCGTCCTGGATCCGGATTCCGCCTTGAACGTCTTCGATCCGGATGCTCCCGGATCCATCGGTGATGTCCAGGAAGAGATCTTGGGGAACCCGGATGGTCAGGTCAATCGAGAACCCCCGGTGGTTCAGGTTGCCGGGGCCCCGGCTCTCCAGTGTCAGGCTGTCTCCCTTGCCCCCTTCGCGGATCTCCACTTCCCGCAGTAGTTCTTCCGCCTGCTCGCGTGTTTTTGCCCAGGCTGTGACCTTTGCCTCGTAGGTGATCTCGGTCCCGGCTCTTGTACCCTGGATCTCCAAAGACCCGGCTCCCACCTCGACTTTCAATCGCTTCGCCCCTGCCCGGGCCATCGAGCCGGAGTCGGCACGGGATGCCTCTTTCCGGTTCCACGCGGATAACCAGCCCGAGCCGGTCTCATCCGCGCCCGCGGTCGGGACACCCGGCAGAAAAAGGGTGAGGACAGCAACCACCATGGGGAAACGAAATTTTTCCAGGCGATTCACCATGAAATTCTCCTCCAGCGGAAAGGGAAGAACATTTCCCCGCTCCTGATGGAGTATACGTCAGGTCCGGTCCTTTGGTTCCGCGGATCGAGGCCTGGGTTATACTGGAATCCTGGGTGAGGTGAGCAATGCCCCCATCGGAAAAACCGCGTATCGCCCGCTACAAGCCTTACTATCAGGAGCTGGAGAGGGGAAAGGTCTATCTCTGGTGTGCCTGCGGGCGGAGCGGCAGGCAACCTTTCTGTGACGGTTCGCACACCGGCACCCCCTTCCGGCCGCTTCGCTGCGTCGCGAAGGAAGAAAAGGAGGAGATGCTCCTGTGCGGATGCAAGCGAACCTGCAATCCGCCCTTCTGTGACGGCACGCACAATAACCTGAAAGATACTTATGATTCCGTCGATCCGGAGAGCCCGGAAAACCTGGCCGTGCCGCTCATCGAAGCGGGATCGGACGGAAAGGCGCGTCTCGATGGAGGCTGTTTCGTCTGCAGCGTTCCCGCCCTTGCCCTGGAGCGGCGGGGGAATCTGCGGTTCTCTCCGGTCATTTCCTCGACCGACGGAGCGGTCTATCAGTCCCAGTTCTATCTCGAGGCGCGGCCCGGGGAATCGTCCATCATCGGTTTCCCCGACCGGCATGTGGTGCTCCTGGTGACCGCTGGAAAGGGATCGATCAACATCTCCGGACGGGAGTTCGAACTGGAACCGATCGCCGGGGTGTACATCCGGCCGGGAGAACTCTTTCGCCTGCGCGGCCGGGGGCTGGATGGCATGAAGGTCTTTGCCGCGGTTTGCCCGCGGGCCTCGGCTCCCGTTTGGCCCGGAGAGATCTTGGAAAACTTCGACACGACCTGGCCTCGGCGCGTGGTCGGCATCGACCGATCACAACGACGGTCGATGTCGGATCGCTTTTTCCAGCTTCTCGCGGACAAGACCGTTGGATCCGATATGATGACGCAGTTCATCGGGGAAATCCCGATCTCGAAAGCAACAGCCCACCGGCATCTGTACGAGGAATCGTTGGTCATTCTCAGGGGCCATGGTTACATGTGGACCGAGAAGAAAAAGGCCCGGGTGGAGGCGGGCGACGTGATTTTCCTGCCGCGCAAGCAGCTCCACTCGCTCGAGTGCGCCGATCCCGGCGGGATGTTGGTCGCGGGGGTGATCTATCCGGGTGGCAACCCGGCAATCAATTACTGAACGGTTCTATCGACGAACCTCGACACGTTTTTCCGAGGATCCACCCCGGCCGTTGAACAGGGTGATGGTAACCAGGAAATCTTTTCCCCTTCCCAACAATGCTTTTCCGGAAACCTTCTTGGAGAATGTGATCTGGGCCGTACTCCCGCCCGCGGGCGTGGCGGCGATCTCGGGAAAGGCGTTCTCCTCGAAAAGGATCTCGCGCCCTCCGGTATCGGTGATCCGGAGGCTGGCCCTGGCGAGATCGTTCCCCCGGAACCTTCCGGTCAGCTTGAGGTAGGGGGAGAGAAAGTTTCCGGAAAACCGGCTCTCCAGGATCTCGACCGACAAGCCCGAGCTCGCCGTCGGCGGCGTCTCCGGCGCGAGCTTCGCCGGTTCCGTTGTCGATGGCGGAGAGGTAGTCGTCACTGATCGTTCCGGGATCCCCAGTTTTCTCTTGAGGAGGGAAGAAACCTTGCTTCGGACCAGGGTCTTCGAGGCCCTTTGAAAATCGACCGAAGGGGTCGGGGCCAGGACCGGCCCGGCAAGGCGGAGTGGAAACTCGACCCGGTTGGTGGAGGAGTTCCAGAAGAACTCTCCGGCGCGGCTTTTTTCCGCTCTCATCAAACCGCTCACCTCGGGTGACATGAGAACCTGAACCGAAGCTCTCAGGCTCAGATCGAGCAGGTCAAGGGTCCCGGCGCCGACCAGATCGAGATCCCGGGAGCGCAGGGCCAAATCTTCTATATTCATGGTTCCGCCGGCGATCAGGAAGTTGCCGGTCAACTCGGAGAAATCGGTCCCCTCCTGGCTGATCTGCCGGGACAGTCTCTGCAAGGTCCTCTCACCGAATATTCCGGACACCTTGGAAAGCATTTCCACGACGTTCATCGCCTCGATGCGCCCCTGTTCCAGTTTCAGGGTCCCCTTGCCCTTGAGGCCGCGGAGGGTGCCCTCATAGCCTTCCATTCTGCCGTTCAGATCCAGCTCGCCGGAGAGGGTGCCGCGGAGTTCCTTCACATCCAGGTTCTCCGAAAACAGGGAGAAGGCGTCGACATCCGCGAGCCGGCTCTGAAACCGGAACTTCGGGGGATCGTTTCCCATGTCGAAGTTTGCGGAACCGGAATAGGTCCCACCGTAGATCTGGAGTTCCAGCGGCTGAAACCGGATCTGTTTTCCCTCCAACTTCATGGTTCCCTTGAAGCGGGAGAATGTCAGTGTGTCGATGCTTCCTTCCAGGATCTCGAGAGAACCGGTGGCGGAGAGCTTCTCCATGTAGTCCTGCCAGTCGTCGGTCTCCGCTCCGGGAGAGGAAGGTATTGCGGATTCCTCCGTTCCGGGTTTCACGAAGGAGAGGATCTCTCCCAGCTTCGCCTGCCGGGATTTCAACTGAAACTTCACCTCGGGAGCGTCAAAGTTGCGCAAGTCGAGTTGTCCGCTGATGTCGCTACTGCCCAGGGTGCCGGAAAAATCCCGGACCGAAAAATGGTTGTTTTCAAGTTCCACCCGGCCCTGGACGTTTTCCATCGGTGAGGACAGGGAAGGATGCCGGAGGGTAAGCCGGGAGACCTCGATCGACCCGGCCAGTTCGGCTTCCCGCAGGGTGGTGGGATTTCCCTTGAGGCGGAGGGCAATCTCTACCGGGTCGGGCGAGGCGATGTCAACGGGGAGTTCGGTGTCGATCGAATCGAGAAGGTTCTTCAGATCCTCGAGCAGGAGCCGTGAGGGTAGGACCTCCAGGTCGACATAGGTCTGGGGAGAGGAGATATCGATCGTTCCCTTGAGGCGGAATTTCGAACCGGCGCTCTTGAGCTGCAGATCCCGGAACTGGTACTTATCGTGGCCGCCGGAGATCGACATGTCGAAGGACAGATCCAGCCGGGGGGAGAGCTGTTCCAGGTGGATCTCCCCGGTGAGATCGATCGGTCCCTCGGTCTCCCCTTTCCCCTCAACTTTCAGGCTGAACCGGCCCCGGTCGATCTCCAGATCGAGAAATGGGGAAAGATAGGGACCCGCGAAGGCGGGATCGAGTTCATGAACCTCCAGGGTCGCCTCGAACGGGTATCCGGAGTCGCCCGGGACCAGGCCGAGCGATCCTTTCGAGGAGATCTTCTGCCCCTGGTGGGGAGGCAGGGAAAAATCGATCCGGTAACGGAGCCGTTTCCCGGGAACAAAATCACGTACGGAAAGATTCAGATCGGTCAGTTCCATCTTGGTGACCTGGCCGGGCTCTATATTCCAATCCTCCAGGGAGATGATCCCCTTGCGGATATCGAACCGGGAGACCTGGAATTCCGGGCCCTCGCCGGCGGGAGCCTGCTCCCCGGGATCGATGCCGGTGGTCAGGGCGGCCAGGAGGGAATCGAAGTTCCATTTCCCCTCCGCGTCCCGGCGGAGCCGGATTCTCGGTTCCTCCAGGGAGACTCTCCGGATCTCGAACCTTTTTCTCAGAAGAGGCAAGATTTTCATGCTGCCTCGCAGGGCGCCGGCCTCGAGAAACGGGGCGCCCTCCACCGGAGGATCCTCTTGAATGGTGATGTTCGCCACCGAAATGGCCAGAACGGGCAAAACCTTAAGGCCGATCTCGCCGATGGAGACTTCCCGGCCCAATGTTTCCTCCATGCGGCTTTCCACCATTTCCCGGTAGCTGTTGGGATCGAGCCAGGCAGGCAAGACGATCGCGGCGGCGATCAGGAAAAGGGCAAAGATCGCAATCGACCACAGAAAAACCCGTTTCCATCGTTTCATATTTTTCCTTCGATTCAGAATCCCCGGAGTTTTCGAATCTCCTGGTAGGATGCGTTGATCTGCTGGAATTTTTCCTTCGCGAGCTCCCGGAATTCCTCCCCCAGGTGCGAGACCTTATCGGGATGGTATTTGATGGCCATCTCCCTGTAGGTTTTCCGGATCTCCTCCTTGCTCGCGGAGGATGAGAGCCCCAGGGTCCGGAACGCCCCTTCCTCGTCCTTGATGAACTCCCCGCGAATCGCCTTGTGGTCCTGTTCGTTGATGCCGAGGAGACGAACCACCTCCTGGATCATCTCCTCCTCCCTGGGATCGATCCGGCGATCGGCCAGGGCGACCATGTACACCATCCTCATGAGGATCAGGAGATCCTCGTACCGCGACACCCGGCGGAATTCAGCGCAAACCTGTCCCAGGTCCGGATCCACCCGCGCGGTTTCCTGCATCAACTTCCGGATCATTTCCAGATCCTCTCGGCCAAATCGGAAGTTGGTCTCGAAGAACCGGCGGACGGTACGAACCTCTTCGGGCTGGATCCGGCCGTCGGCCTTGGCGATCATGGTCAGGATCGCCACGAGATTGGAGATGAAGACGAGACCGGCCCTGCTGCCCCCCTGTTGTGGCGGGCGGGGGCGGCGGCCTTCGTCGGCGGCCGGGGCGGCGGAGTCGAACATGTGCCCCATGACCCCACCGAGAATCGCCCCTACCGGGCCTCCGAAGAGGAATCCCATGCTGGCCCCAAAAAATTTGCCCGAGTATCTTGCCATTCAGGAACCTTCCTGCGGGAGAAAGCGGTCCCAATCATCTTAACAAACGGATCCGGAGGGATCAAACTTCCCGTTTGAGGAATGGCGAGCGGTAGGTTTGGCTATCAGCCCGACCGCCGGGAGCAAAACGAACCCTACTGCGGCAACGAATGGGCCTTTTCCCTGTTGACGGACGCTTCGCCATGTCTTAATATAATTAATAAGAATGGGAATACCGGAAACATCTCCCTCCGGGCCGGCGGCTGAATCCCTGCGCCGGCCGGGTTCCGCTGGGACCGCACCGCCGGGCGGCCGGCGTGCCGGCCTGGAACGGGAAACCGATCGTCTCTTCCATGCCCTGGGTCATCTCGGCTGGGTCCGGGAGGAATGCGGCCTTTTCGCCCCGTTGACCCTGGAGATCAGGAGGCTGAAGGAGGAGGCGGGCGCCACCATCCTGGCCCATTCCTACCAGACCCCCGACATTCTTTACGGAATTGCCGATTTTCGCGGAGATTCCCTCCAGTTGAGCATCGAGGCGAGCAAGACCTCCGCCGATGTGATCGTTTTCTGCGGTGTGCGGTTCATGGCCGAAACCGCGAAGATCCTCAGTCCCGAAAAGAGGGTGCTGCTCCCGGCCCCCGACGCCGGTTGTTCCCTGGACGAGTCGATCACCGCGGCCGACGTGCGCCGGCTGCGCCGGCAATATCCCGACGCGGCGGTGGTCTGCTACGTGAATACCACGGCGGCCGTGAAGGCCGAGTCGACCGTCTGTTGCACTTCGGCCAACGGCCTGGAAATCGTGGAGGGGATCCCGGAACGGCAAATTCTGTTCGTCCCCGACCAGTTGATGGGAAAAAACCTGCAGGCCCGCACGAAAAAAGAGATCATTCCCTGGGGGGGGACCTGCATCGTTCACGAGACCTTCACCCCGGAGTCTCTCCAAGCCCACAGAAAGCACTTCCCGGACGCCGAGATTCTCGTCCACACGGAATGCAATCCGGACGTGGTCGCGGCCGCGGACCTGGCGGGGGGAACCGGCGACATGATCCGCCATATCAAGAATAGCTCCAGCCGCCGTTTCATGCTGGTGACGGAGTGCGGGCTGGCGGATCGGTTGCGGGTGGAATTTCCCGATCGGGAGTTCGTGGGAACCTGCGTTCTCTGTCCCCACATGAAGAAGACCGAGCTTCGAAAGGTGATGGAAGTGCTCACGGATCCCGGACCGGATCAGATCATCGAGGTGGAGGAATCGGTGCGGATCCGGGCAAAACGAACCCTGGACCGCATGTTCGAGATTACCTCCCGTTCACTTCCCGCCTGAACTCTTCCGGAGTTTTTCCAGCTCACCTTCCAGGCGCTTGATCTCCCGCATCGCGGCGTCCGCCTCGGCGGTCGTGTCGATTCCGGCGAGCCCGGCGGCGCGGCCGGCCTGCGCGAACCGCCTCCTCGCCTCCCGGATCTGTTTCTCGATATCCCGGATCCGGACCTCCTCGGGCGATAACTTTCCGGCGTAAACGGAAAAATGTCCCGCCTGGAAAGATTGGTAACCGATCCATCCGGTACCGGCCAGCAGGAGAACCATTATGAATTTTTTCATGAGAGGGAACCCTCCTTCCGGTGGTCAATTTAGTGCCCGTCCGATCGGGCCGCAACAGGCCGATTCCGATCCTTCCGGCAGGAAGAAAGGAGGGAATCCAGGGCCTCGGAGGCGATTTGACGGAAGGTCTGGGCTCGTGATATTTCTATCCATATGCTGAAAATTGAATCCACGCCCGAAATGGTCGCCGGGGTCTACCGGCGGACGCGAAGGAACCTGGAGGTTCTGCGGAGCCGTCTCCGGCGCCCGCTGACCTTCACCGAAAAGATCCTGTTCGGGCACCTGAAAGATCCGGCCGGCGCCGATCTCAGGCCCGGCGAGGCGTATCTGTACCTCCATCCCGATCGGGTGGCGATGCAGGACGCCACGGCCCAGATGGCCCTTCTTCAGTTCATGCATGCGGGCCGGGAGGATTCGGCGGTTCCCGCCACGGTGCATTGCGATCACCTGATCCGCGCTTACCGCGGCGCGGGCTCCGACCTGGAGACCGCCAACCGGGAAAACCAGGAAATTTACGAATTCCTGCGGACCGCCTCGGCCCGTTATGGAATCGGCTTCTGGAAACCGGGATCGGGGATCATTCATCAGGTGGTGCTGGAGAATTACGCCTTCCCCGGGGGGATGATGATCGGCACCGACAGCCATACCCCCAACGCCGGCGGATTGGGGATGTTTGCCGCCGGTGTGGGAGGGGCGGACGGGGTGGATGTCCTTGCCGGGTTTCCCTGGGAGGTCCTCCATCCAAGGGGGATCGGGGTCCTGCTCACGGGAACGCCCTCCGGCTGGACCAGCTCCAAGGATGTCATCCTCAAGCTCTGCGGCATCCTGTCGGTAAAGGGCGGAACCAATAGCGTGGTGGAATATTTCGGGCCTGGGGCCGGGGCGATCTCATGCACCGGGAAGGGAACCATCACCAACATGGGCGCCGAGCTGGGCGCGACCACATCGTTGTTCCCCTTCGACGAACGGATGGATGCCTACCTGCGGGGCACGGGCCGGAGTCGAATCGCCGAACTGGCCACCGAGAACTCCGATCTCCTGCGCGCTGACCCCGAGGTGGAGCGGCATCCCGAGGATTTCTTCGATCGGATAGTGGAGATCGACCTTTCCGGGTTGGAGCCGCATATCGTCGGCCCGCACACCCCGGATCTCGCCCGGC
>JAPUIV010000007.1 GCA_027296665.1 Acidobacteriota bacterium
ACTCCAGGAGGCCAACCGGAGGCTCACCCGGCTCACGGAGACCGACGATCGGACACGGCTTTACAACGATCGATATCTGCGCCGGCGGGTTGAGGAGGAATTCAAAAGATCCCAGAGGTATGATACCAATCTGTCCTGCATGATCCTCGATCTGGATCATTTCAAGGAGGTCAACGATACCCACGGGCACGAATGCGGCAACGAGATCCTGGCCTCCTTCGGACAGATCCTGCTGGCCAACGCCAGGGAGATCGACGTGGTGGGAAGGTATGGCGGCGAGGAGTTCCTGATCCTGATGCCGAACACCGACGGGATCCAGGCCGCCGTTCTCGGGGAGCGGATCCGGAAGGCCACCGAAGAGAATGTTTTCCATTTCATGGAAGCGCAGGTCCGGATGACGGTCAGCGCCGGCATCGGATCCTTCCCCACCAACCGATCGGTGAAGGACGAGAACGATTTTCTGCGAACCACCGACGCGGCGTTGTACCAGGCGAAGAACAGGGGGCGAAACAAGGTGATCCTCGACAGGGGTTCGATCCCCGCGGCGATCCTGGAGGGAGATCTCTCCTCCATCTTCAACGCCTCCTACGAGGAAATGAAACGGATACCCAGGAAGACCCCCCCCCGAACCCGTTCGTGATGAACCGCGGCCCGGCGGCGCCTCCATTGCTCCGGACTCCCTCCGCCCGGATCGTTCTTTACCTCTTTCTGTTCATTGTTCTCCAGATCCTGATCTCAGCCCTGGTTTTCGTCTCCGGAAGCATCGACATCCTCATCCTGCCGGCCGCCAGCGTTATCCCCTTCACCCTCCTGATGTGGCGATTCATCGACCGGAGGCCGATCGGGGAGCTCGGTGCCCGGTGGGAACGGCATGAAGGCCGGCGCCTCATGGCGGGGATTTTCATTGGCGGCCTCTTCGTCTCCCTTCTGTTCCTGGGCGGGATCGCGATCGGCGCCGGCGCCCTCCTGGGCTGGCAAGAAGGTCCGCTACCTGCCGCCCTCGGCGAACTGGCCACGGTGCTGGTGATCCTGTTCATCGCCGCGGCCGCCGAGGAGATCGCCTTCCGCGGGTACATCCTGCAAAACCTCCGGCAGGGGGGGGATCGATGGACGGCGATTCTTGTCTCCTCCGCCATCTTCTCGGCCATCCATTTCATGAATCCGCATTATTTTAAAAGCTTCGCCCCGATCAACATCTTCCTGATCGGCATGGTGTTCGCGCTCATCCGGATCCGGTGGAACAGCCTGTGGCTCCCCATCGGCCTCCACTTTGGCTGGAACTTCACCCTCGGCCCCATCCTGTCCCTGCCGGTGAGCGGACTGGAGATGTTCACCGGCCTGCTCCGCGTCCGCTGGCCGGGGGAGGAACTGCTATGGACCGGCGGGCAGTTCGGGCCGGAAGGCGGGCTCCTCTGCACCCTGTTCCTGGCGCTGGCCCTCATCCTCCTTTCCCTGCCCGGCGCCGCTTCTCCCCGCCCGATTCTGGTAGAATAAGCTCTCTTTTCCATGGGAGGCCGGATCGATGCGACAGGCGGTGCAGAAATTGTGGCCCGAGCTGGACTGGATCACCGACCCGGAACTGAGGGAACAGGTGGCACGAACCTGGATCAAGGGGTTCGAGATGAGCCCCCTGACCCCTGCCGACCTCGATGAGATCCCCTTCACCCTGCTGGTCCCCGATTGCCCGGTCACCTTCATGCAGCATAAACGGTGCGTGGTCTGGATCGCCAAGCGGGCGGCGGAGGCGATGCGGGAGTGCATGGCGGACGCCCTGCCGATCGACCTTGACACCGTGGTCGCCGGCGCCATCCTGATCGACGTCGGCAAGCTGCTGGAATACGAGAAGGTGAAGGGAGAGACGCGCCAGAGCCAACGCGGCCGGAGCCTGCGCCACCCCTTCACCGGTGTGGCCCTGGCCATGATGTGCGGCGTCCCCGACCCGATCTGCCATATCATCGCCGCCCATTCCCACGAGGGGGATCTGGTCCAGCGGAGCGTCGAGGCGGAGATCATTCATCACGCCGATTTCATGAGTTTTCTGCCGTTCAAGAACCTGGCCAAATGAGGAAACCATCATGACGAAATCTTCCGCGACCGGGGAGACGATCACCGCGCGCATGGCCCGGTGGGCCGCCAGGCTCGAGTTCGACCACCTATCGGATGAGGCGGTGCACCAGGCGAAGCGGTTCCTTCTCGACTCGTTCGGCTGCGCCCTGGGCGGCTACCTGCAACCGGACGTCCGGATCGCCCTCGAGGTGATCGAGGAGATCGGCGGGCGGGGGAACGCCACGGTGATCGGATCCGGCCAGAAGACCGATGCGGTATCGGCCGCCCTCCTGAATGCCCTCATGATCCGGGTCATGGACTACAACGACATCTACTGGAAACAGGATCCGAGCCATCCCTCCGATCTGATCCCCGCCGCCCTCGCCTGCGGTGAGCGCAAGGGCGGCAGCGGCCGGGACCTGATCGTCGGGATCGTCCTGGGGCACGAGTTCGAGATGCGGATGTGCGAGGCCGCCTTCCCCGGCATCCGCGAACGCGGCTGGCACCACGCCACCCTGACCGCGTTCGTCTCGCCCATCGTGGCCGGGAAGATGCTCGGCCTTGGCTGGGAGAAGATCCAGCACGCCGTGGGGATCTCCGCCAGCCGCCATGCCACCCTCGGCGCCGTCACCGCCGGCAAGTTGACGATGATGAAGAACACCGTCGATCCGATGGCGACCCAGAGCGGCGTGCTTGCCGCCCTGCTGGCCGAGAAAGGGTACACCGGTCCCGAGCACGTCCTCGACGGCAAGGAGGGACTGGTGCACTGCTTCGGGCCGGAATGGAAGCTGGAGATCCTCGTCGATCGGCTCGGCGAGAGTTGGCGGATCACCGAGTGCGGCATGAAGGCCTATCCGACCGAGGCCCTCACCCACACGCCGATCTCCATCGTCCTCGACCTGGTGAAGGAGAACGATCTCAGGCCGGACCAGATCGAAAAGGTCAGGATCGATTCGCTCGCCCGGGCCGCCGACATCCTCGCCGATCCGACCAAGTACGATCCCCGATCGAAGGAGACCGCCGACCATAGCCTGCCCTATGTCATCGCCGCGGCGATCGTCGACCGGCAGGTGACACCGGCGCAGTTCACTCAAGAGAAGATCATGAATCCCGCGATCCGGGCGCAACTGAACAAGATCGAGGTGAAGGCCGATCCAGAGATCGAAAAACTTTTCCCCCGGCTGCAGCGCGCCCGGGTGACCATCCGGACCGTGGATGGGCGCGATCTCACCCGCCAGGCCGATTACCCCGGGGGAGACCCGCGCCAGCCGCTGACCGACCCCGAGGTGGAGGAAAAGTATCACTCTCTCGCCGATCCGGTCCTGACTCCCGGCGGGGCGGAACGCGCCAAGGCGGCAATCTGGAGCCTGGACAAGCTGCCGTCGATCACCGGGCTGATGGATCTGTTGATCCCGCCTGCCGCCGCCTCGTGACCGATTCGAAAGGAACCGGTATGCCGCAGACCGTGGTCGAGAAGATCGCCCAGGCGCACATGGTCGAGGGCCCAACGGGCCGCCCCCTGCGGGCCGGCGATTTTCTCTCCATCCGCCCGCTCCACGTGATGACGCACGATAACACCGCCGCGGTGATGAAGAAGTTCCGCGCCATCGGCGCGGAACGGATCGCCGATCCGCGACTGCCGGTCTTCATCCTCGATCACGACATCCAGAACCGCTCCGAGGCCAACCTCTCGAAGTACCGATCGATCGAGGCCTTTGCCCGCCGGATGGGGGTTGACTTCTTCCCGGCCGGCTCCGGCATCGGCCACCAGGTGATGGTGGAACAACTCTACGTGCGGCCCGGCGCCTTCGTGGTCGCCTCCGATTCCCACTCCAACATGTATGGCGCCCTCGGCGCCCTCGGTACCCCTGTGGTCCGGACCGACGCGGCGGCCATTTGGGCCACGGGAGAGTTCTGGTGGCAGATCCCGAGAACCATTCAGGTCATCCTGGAAGGGAGTCTGCCGGAGGGATCGACCGGAAAGGATGTCATTCTTCTGCTCTGCGGCCTGTACAACGAGGGAGAGGTGTTGAACGCCGTGGTGGAGTTCACCGGACCGGGGGTCGCGGCGCTGCCGATAGATGCCAGGCTGTCAATCTCGAACATGACGACCGAGTGGGGGGCCCTTGCCGGCTGGTTCCCGGCCGACCCCGCCACCCTCGCCTACCTGCGCGCCCGGCGCCAGGCCCTGGGTCTCCCCGGAAGAGATCGGATTAAAGAGGAGGAGATCGATCGCTGGGCCTCGGATCCGCCCGGGCCCGACCCCGGCGCCCGGTACGCCGCCCGGATCCGGCTCGATCTCGGCCAGGTCGCGCCGCAGGTCACCGGCCCCGACACGGTGCAGATCACCACCCCCATGGCGGAGTTCGAAAAGGATCGGGTGGCCATCCGGAAGGCCTATTTGGTCTCCTGCGTCAACTCCCGGCTGGCCGACCTGGAGGCGGCCGCGCGGGTCTTGAAGGGCAAGAAGGTCGCCGATTCGGTCGAGTTGTACCTGTCGGCCGCCAGCCGCGAGATTCAGGAAGAGGCGGAACGGAGCGGCGCCTGGAGCGCCCTGATCGAGGCGGGCGCGCGGCCCCTGCCGCCCGGTTGCGGCCCCTGCATCGGGCTCGGAACGGGCCTGCTGGAACCGGGAGAGGTCGGGATCTCCGCCACCAACAGGAATTTCAAGGGCCGGATGGGGTCGCGTGACGCGCGCTGTTACCTGGCCAGCCCGGAGGTGGTCGCGGCCTCCGCCGCCGCCGGATATATACGGAGCCCGCGGGAATCGGCGGCGATCGGCCGGCCGGAACGACGCCTGGAAATGCTGGAGGCCGGCGCCGCGCCCGGTGGAAAGGTCGAGATCCTGGATCGGTTTCCGGACCGGATCCGGGGCCGGCTGCTGTGGCTGCCGCAGGACAACCTGAACACCGACGGGATCTACGGCAAGGATTACACCTACCGCGAGGATATGACCCCGGCCGATATGGCCCGGGTGGTCATGGAAAACTACGATCCGGAGTTCTCCGGCCGGGCGGAGGCGGGAGATATTCTCGTCGGCGCCTTCAACTTCGGCACCGGCTCCAGCCGCGAGCAGGCGGTCACATGCCTGCAGGCGCGCGGCATCGCCCTGGTCGCCGCGGGAAGCTTTTCACAGACCTATCTGCGCAATGCCTTCAACAACGGATTCCTCTGCATCGAGAGCCCCGACCTCATCCGGCGCCTGCGCGTGATCTTCCGGGAGCGGGAAGCGGCCGGGGAATGCACGGTGATCCCCGGCGATGCGCTGGAAGTCGATTTCCGTTCCGGGGTCATTCTCTACCGGGGCGAATCTTTCCGGTTCCCGCCTCTCGGGACGGTTCCCCAGTCGCTGGTGATCGCCGGCGGCGTCGAGAACCTGGTGCGGCGCAAACTCGGCCTCGCCGGGACCACCTGAAGAAAGGGCAAGCTCAATGGCGCGACACACAATCGTCACGATGGCCGGGGATGGCGTCGGCAAGACCGTTCTGCCGGAGGCGATCCGGGTCCTGGAAGCGGTCGGGCTCGAGGCCGACTACCTCCCCGCCGCAATCGGCTGGAAATGCTGGATGGAAACGGGCAACCCCCTGCCGGATAAGACCGTCGAGCTTCTCACCCGCCACAAGATCGGCCTGTTCGGCGCCATCACCTCGAAACCGAAGGCGGAGGCGGCGGCGGAACTCCGCGCCGATCTGCGCGGCAAGGGGCTGGTCTACTTCAGTCCGATCGTCGCCATGCGGCAGAAGTTCCACCTCGATGTCTGCATCCGTCCCTGCCGATCCTTTCCGGGCAACCCGCTGAATTTCGTGCGCCGGGGCCGGGAGGAACCGATCGAGGAACCGGTGGTCGACACGGTGATCTTCCGCCAGAACACCGAGGGGTTATACGCCGGGGTGGAATGGATCGACCCGCCGGCCGAGGTGCGCGCCGGCTTCGAGACCCATCCGAAATTCGACCCCTTCAGGAAGATCAAGGGGGCCGACCTGGCGATCTCCACCCGGATCTTCACCCGGGAAGGCTGCCGCCGCAAATATTCCTCCGTCACCGTTTGCGAGAAACCGAACGTGCTGCGGGAGACCTCCGGAATGATGCTCGAGGAGGCCGGG
>JAPUIV010000070.1 GCA_027296665.1 Acidobacteriota bacterium
TGCCTGCGGTGAATCATCTCGGTGTGTCCCGAAAGGTAGATAATCCCAGGGATCGGGATCGCCTTCGAAAGATCGTTGCCAGCCTCCGACGCCCCGGCGGTTCGAACGATGTAACCCTCGCCGGGGCGTCGGAGGCTGGAAACGATCTTTCGAAGGCGATCCCGATCCCTGGGATTATCTACCTTTCGGGACACACCGAGATGATTCACCGCAGGCATCAGGACCATGAACCTTCCCGGCAGTGAGATGTAACAGGTGATGCGCGCTCCCTTGTTGGGCAACGATTCCTTTGTGACCTGGCACAGAACCTCGGATCCTTCCTTGAGAAGGTTCTCCACCCGGTCCACCGGATCATCCCTTCGTCTGGGTTTTCCCCTCGGGGCAGGCTCAACATTCCGTTCCTCGCCCTCCTCCCCGTCCTCGTCCTCAACCCTGTTCAGATTGCCGGGAACATCCGGACCGGTTAGGATATCGGTGACGTACAGGAAGGCGTCCCGGGCGAGACCGATGTCGACAAAGGCCGACTGCATGCCAGGCAGCACCTTGGTAACCTTGCCGAGATAAATGTTACCGACGACTCCTCGCCGGCGTTCTCGTTCGAGAAAAATTTCCACCAATTCCCCGTCCTCGAGAAGGGCAACCCGCACTTCCCTGGGGGAATTGTTAATGAGAATTTCCTTACGCATTGAAATCTCCAGATCCTTTCTGAAAATTTTCGCCCTCTACCCGGATACCCGGAATCCCGCGCGAAACAAGCGGGTGGCTGGAGAACCGTTCTCAATTCACGAGTCTCCTTGCTCCCACGTTCAAGACCAATCCCAGCGCCGCGAGGGAAGAGACCATCGAGGATCCCCCGTAGCTCATGAGCGGCAGGGCCATGCCCGTGGTCGGCAACAGTCCGACCACCACTCCCACATTCAGAAACACCTGAAAGGAGAAAAAAGACAGGATCCCCACCACCAGGTATACACCAAGCCGGTCCCGGGCGAGACGGGCGATTTTCAAACATCCCAGGAAAATTCCCAGGTATAGACTCAAAACGACAAAACAACCGAGGAAGCCCCATTTCTCCGCAAGGACCGCAAAGATGAAATCGGTGTGTTCCTCCGGGAGAAATTGCAACTGGCTCTGCGTCATCTCCCGGGGCCACTTCCCGACCAATCCGCCGGACCCTACGGCAATCAAAGATTGGTTGAGCTGATAACTGGTTCCGCGGGGATCCTCCTCCATGTTGAGGAACCCCTTCACTCGATCCCTTTGGTAGTCATGCAGCATGGTGAACCAGGCCACCGGCAGGATCAGAATGGCCACGAGCGCCAGGACTCCGAAGGTGCGGATCCGGAGACCGCCCACCAGCATCAATCCACCGAGCGGGGAAAGAATGACAATCGAAGTTCCCAGATCGGGCTGCATGGCCACCAGTCCCGCCGGAATCGCAACCAGGAGGCCAAGGAACAACGTTTCCCGCAAACCGAGTCCGTAGCGATTCCGCCGGGAAAGATAGTACGCGAGCACCAGGACGGTTATCGTCTTGATGATCTCCGAAGGTTGCAGGTTCATTTCACCGATTTCAATCCATCGTTTGGCTCCACCAATGGTTCTACCCGTCCACAGAGGGATTGCCAACCCCACCAGTCCCACTGCGTACAGTATGGGCGCAAGCTCCCCCCAGGAATGATAATCGACCAGCAACATGATGAGAAGGGCGCCGAATCCGATTCCAAGCCACAGGAGTTGCCGGTGGAACAGTCCGGGGCCGAACCGATCGACGGTGGTCGACCAGACCAGCCAGAGACCTGCCCCGATGACGCCTATGGCGAACAAAACCAGGGTCCAGTCCAGACTAGTCCAGATGCGCCGTTCGAACATTTTCTTCGGCATCCTTTCGATCCTGACGGTCAAAAAACCGTTCCAGGACCGCCCTTGCGATCGGAGCCGCGGAATCCCCGCCGTGACCGCCATGCTCGACGAAGACGGCAAAGGCGATGCGGGGACGGTCAAGAGGGGCAAAACCGACGAACCAGGAATGGCTGCGAAGCTGGAGAGGCAAATCTTTGCTGTCCTGCCCGACTGACATCCGGACCACTTGAGTGGTTCCGGTTTTTCCCGCGACATCCCTGTTCGGGATCCGGGCCCGCCATCCCGTTCCCCCATCGTTGACCACCCCCCAGAGGGCCTGTTTCAGGAACTCCAGATGGCGGGGATCGACATTGATCTTTTTCCCCTTCGCGAGATCCTTCACCTCCTGAACTGTCCCTTCCCGGCCCTCGGGGCTCCGAACGACATGCGGCCGGTACAGGATACCTCCGTTGGCAATCGCGGCGACAACCCGGGCTAACTGTAACGGCGTGAGGGAGAGCGCTCCCTGCCCGATGCTCACCGAGATCGTCTCGCCTGGATACCAGGGCTTCCCCCTCTTCTCCCGTTTCCAGGCCGGGTCCGGGACGAGTCCAGACTCCTCGTGTGGCAAGTCGATCCCGGTCGGGGTCCCCAAACCGAGGCGTCGCGCCCAGAGGGCGATGCGTTCGATTCCCAGATCCCGACCGAGCCGGTAAAAGTAAACATTGCAGGAATGGACGAGCGCTTCATTAAAATTGATGGTTCCATGCCCGCCCTTCTTGTGACAATGAAACCGTTTCCCGTACAGTATCGCCGACCCCAGGCAGGTATCGGTGCGGGACTCCGTGGCCACACCCTCCTCCAGGGCGGCCAGCGCCATCACTATCTTGAAGGTCGAACCGGGAGGATATGCACTCTGGATGGCACGGTTCTGGAGCGGATGGCGGGGATCGGAGATCAGGGCCGACCAGCTCTCCTGGGAAAACCTGCTGGCGAACAGGTTCGGCTCGAAGGACGGTTGACTGGTCAGACCAAGCACCTCGCCGTTGGACGGATCCAGGAAGACGGCCGATCCGGTGCGACCGGCAAAGGCGGTCTCCAGGTCCTTCTGGAGATCCAAATCCAGGGTGAGGGTGAGGTGCTTACCGTTGACTGGTTTTTTAACCGTTTCCAGGACCTCGATTTCCCTGCCCAGACTATTCACCAGGATCTTTTCGAAGCCCCGGGTTCCAGAAAGCTGAGATTCGAAGAATCGTTCGATGCCGGCCTTGCCGATCACATCCCCAAGGCGGATATCGGGCCGGAAATCCTGCTTCAGATCGGTCTCCGAGGCCTCGCCCACGTATCCCAGGAGGTGGGAGGCCAGTTCATGCTCCGGATAGCTCCGGACTGCCTCGGTCCGGATACTGAGTCCGTGGAACTCGGTTCGCCTCGCCTCGATGAAGGCCGCCTCAGGCAATTTTACATCTTCCTGAAGCAGAACCGGTTCGAAAGCGGGCCGGGTGCGGGCCCGGGAAAGCCGTTTTTCCAGGACTTTACGGTCCACTCGTATGATCCTGGCGACCCGTTCCATCAGATTTTTCGGGTCGCCGATTCGCTCCCTGTCGAGGTACAGGTTCAACGATACCCGGTTCCCTGCCAATTCCCTTCCCTCCCGGTCGAAGATCCTGCCCCTGAGGGGCAACACCTGCGTCAACCGGAAATGGTTCCTCTCGGAGAGGGTACGATAACGCTGTCCCTCGGCTACCTGAAGATACCAGAAACGGCTGAAAAGAAGGAGGATGCCCGCCATCAATATCCACTTGAAAAGCATCAGGCGGATACCGACCCTTTGCTCCTCGTAGTAGTCCTTGAAATCCTTCTGTTCGCGGTAATCCTGTTTCATCGAATCGCCAACCCAAGCCAGGTCGGGGCGGCTTGCCCTCTCACAGGAACCGATCCACGAACCGGAACAGGGCAACTCCCGTGACGGCGTTGATCAGACCCTGGAGAATCAAGGCTCCCGGGCTTGGCCAGACCAACCCCTGCCCGATCATCGCAAGAACGATTCGTTGCAACCCCACCTCGACTATGGTCCCGACCAAAAGGATCAAGAATTGGGGCACCGGCTGGTTCAAGAGAAAACGGGAACCGAGGCCGGAGACGATGTACCCAATCGTCGTCTTGGTGAACGCGTGAATTCCAAAAGGCCAGGAAAGGCTGTCCTCGGCCAATCCGGCAACGGTCCCCATCATTGTCGCGGGGATCTGGGTTCGAGTGACGCCGTAATAAACCACCAGAATCAGGAATCCGTCTGGATGGGGGATCGATTCCGGCAGAATTTTTCCCTGCAAATAAAGAGTCAGATACGCGAGTAACAGGCCGCCTCCGGCTTTAAGGAAGAACACCGCTCTCCTCTCGCGGGATATTATCGGCAGGCTTGAGGAGTACCAGGACCTCCTCCAGCCGATGGAAGGCAACCGCCGGTGCCAATTCCACCTTCTGAATAAGACTCTCGCCTTTCCTTACCCCGATCACCGTTCCCACCGCAATCCCTTTGGGGAAAATGCCTTCAAGTCCGCTGGTCAGAACCAGGTCACCGACCTGGATGTCCGAACTCCGGACCACGTATTCCATCCGCAGGTTGCCAGTGCCCTCGCCGGAAACAATTCCTTGCACCCGCCGGCGTTGTGTCAGGACCGCAATGCCGCTGTTCCGGTCGGTGATGAGGTGGACCATGGCCTTGGACCCCGATACGGTGCGGATCTGGCCGACGAGACCCGCCGGGCTCACAACCGGCATCAGGACCTCCACTCCGGCATCAGGCGGGATCGATAGAATGGCGGTCTGGAACACCTCATCGTCTGGGCGCCGGGTGACCCGCGCTCCCACCAGGGGGTATGTCAACGTTTCCCGGAGGCCGAGGAGGAGCCGAAGCCTCTGGTTCTCCAGCCGGTATTCCTCGCGTAAGGGATCGACGTTGCGGACCCGGGATAGTTCCTCCCGAATACGCTCATTTTCCCTGCGAAGATCCCGGAGCGTTGAGAACCGCTCCCGCAATCCTCGCATGCCGCCGGTTATCCGATCCACCGTCTTCAGTACGGGGGTGCCGGCCCAGAACAACGCCTCCTCGAGACGACTCTGGCCCCGCTCTCCCTTTGCATGGTAAGAAACCAGGACCAGGAGAAAGGAGAGGAGAGAAATGAACAGGACCGAAGATTTCCTCTCAGAAAGCCAATGAAACATGGAGAGGACTTCCTGACCGGCCGGTCAAATGGAAATTTTTCGAAGGAGGTT
>JAPUIV010000071.1 GCA_027296665.1 Acidobacteriota bacterium
GCCCAGGAGCCTGGATTTCCCCTGGGGATCGGCGTCGGGACCAAGATCGCTGCCGCTTCGCCGAGGGAGGCGATTCCGGAGCGTTCTCCGGAAAAAACAGATTCCAGCATTCTCAAGTCTCCCTTTCCCGTTCCCGGGGAATCATTCGACCCGGGTAAAGAACGAGCCACTCCCCGAACCTTCAGGCCGGCAAGGACACCTACCCGGCCCTACGGGAGGGTCGCCAAGGCCTCTCATCAGATGCCGACCCGGGCAGACCGCAACCTCTTTCGCAGAGAAGAGGAGAAACCGATCCGTCAGGGAGAATTTGCCGTGCTCCTCCTCGAAACAATGAGAATTCCGAGGCCCCGGGGCGGTTGGGAGCCCAGGGTGGCAGCCTGCACACTGGCGGCGGAGTACGGTTGCGGGGAGGCTACCATTCTTGCGATGCGCCGGCAGTTTCCCTTTCCAGATGAGGAGGGCGAGAGGGGAAAAGAAGCGATTTCAACACCCTATGCCCTGCCGGGGGACCGCTGGTTGGGAGAGGATCCGGTGTGGCCCTCCTCCGGTTGGAGGGTTCAGGAATTCCTTACGGAAGGAGAGTTGGCGGGAGTCATGAACCAGTTGGGCGTCCCCATCCACACCGCCCGGCCGGAAAGGCTGGTGACCTGGAAATTGGCCCGCAGGATTCTGGGGCGGTACCAGGGGGTTCTCGCCCCCCGTCGCTCCCGGGTTGAGGAAAGGCTGAGTGAAAACCGGAACCAGTACCAGCCGCCGCGGGGGAATCCAGGGCCCCGGCAAGTGATGAGCGCATCGGTGCCCTGACACGAATGGAAGGGTTGGCGGTCAAATGTTGAAATTAACCGACACCAGGAAGGAAGGATTCACGATCATCGAACTATTGATCGTGCTCCTGATCATCTCCATCATCGCCGCCATCGCCATTCCGAATTTTATGGCGGCCTTGCAGAGAAGCCGCCAGCGCCGGAGCATGAACGATATGCGCACCCTCTCCACCGCGGTCGAGACCTACAAGATCGACTTTTCCCGTCCTCCCCAGAACCCAAATATTTTGTCCCTGGTCAATACACTGCAACCCATCTACGTGAAGGTTCTTCCGAAGCTGGACGGTTGGCAACGGGAATTTAACTACATTGGGGGAGTGGAGGTTTATACGCTGGAAACCTATGGAAAGGACGGCATCGACGGCGGAAATATCAGTCCCGCGACCAAGGACGATTTCGACCTCGATATCGTCCTTGTCGACGGGTTCTTCACCGCCGCGCCGAGCTGATCCCCCCGGCAAACAACTCCTCGACTCCGATCTCTCCCGCTGGTATTCTCCCCGCCTCTCCGGTTCAGGACCCCTTTGATGGCCGGGGAAACAACCGCCTTTGCACCTGGGCATCCAGGGCCGCGTCGATCCGGGCCGCGGTTTCGGCAAGGTGTGCCTTGGTCATTCGATCCAGCCCCCCTGCTCGCAGGACCTGGTCGGCCTCGCTGCGAATATCGACAAGATCGGCCCGGGCGAGGGTCTTTGCATCCTCCGGAGTGCCGTTGGTGGGGTCGAGGATCAGCCTGGACAGGGCGTCCAGATGGACCCTTTGCAGGTTCCGGCGGAATCCGTTGATCTTTTCGCCTTGCTGGAGTTCACTCCAGATGGCCGACCGTACTCCGGAAAACACCTCCCCCAGAGTGAATGGATCGGCTCCGTCGGCGTATTTCACCTCGAGGTCGACGATCCGGCTCATCGTGATCGGGTGGTAGAGCCGGCCCAGGACCAACGATTGGATCGCTTTGACCATGTCGTGGATCGGATAGTCGATGCGCTGCAGAGTCCAGGGACTTCCCTGGAAGTCCCAATCACGCTCGGGGGCCAGCTTGTTCAAGAGTTCGGGAGTGAACTGCAGGGCGTCCGGAGCCAGGATTTTCTCACGAAGGAAATCGAGGGCCGCCCTCTGTTTCTCCACCGAAACCGGCTCGAAGGGGACGCGCCCGCCGGGATCGCCAATATGGTCCCGGTGGTGGTATATGCCGCCAATGAACTTGGGTACGTTCAAGGCGGCCACCGCGTATTGGGAGATTCCCTCACCAAAGACGCGGCGGAACTTCTGGTAGCGGTTCCCGGGTTTCTCGAAGACCTCCTCGATGTTCCCCCATAGTTCCTGCGCCAGTTCGATACGTCCCTCATAAAAACGGATCGGATCATCACCGATGTCCCACAGGTTGGAGGTCGGATCGATCGATCGGGGGGAGAATCCGAAGGTGTCCTCATCCGTGGCGTAGGCGAGATTCGCCTGGGCGACCCGGGAAGCGATCCGTTCCAATTCATCGAGTTCCCCCTCGGGGGAATCGGCGTCGATCGGTTTGTAGGCATATTCGATCGCCCAGTAATCGTAAGGTCCCGGGGTTGTCTGCCAGTACTGTCCCTGGGGGGAACCGTTGGTGGCCAGATTGACCGGGGTGTAGTCCATGACCGAACCGGTCAGGCCGTTGGCGATGGTCATATCGGCGTTCTGCAGCTGATCCACCGGATAAATTGAACTCGCCTTGAAATTGTGGCGCAGGCCGAGGGTATGGCCGACTTCGTGCAGGGTCACGTGTACAAGGAAGTCATGAACATATTGCCGCGCCTCAACGCTGTTGGGAAACAGGGTGCCGCGCGAGGCCAGCAGATGGAACCCGAAGGCTGCCTGGAGGCTGCCGGCCTGGAGGTAGTTACACAGGTAGGCAGGCCCTCTCCCGTGACCCACATTCTCGAGAACCGGCGGTTCCAGCATGGCCACGGGGTTGACGAATTCCTCGTGCTCCGCCCAGATGTTGCGAATCATGTCGGCGCTGAAGCGGATATCGGCGTCGAACAGTTGGCCGGTGAACGGATTGGCCCGCGACGGGCCCTGGGCGAACCCGGCGCCGGGTGCCACGATCCATCTCAGGGTGTTGTAGCGGATATCGGAGGCATCCCATTCGGCGTCATCGGGTTGTTCCTTGACGGCGATGGCGTCCTGGATGCCGATTTTTTCAAAGGCGATATTCCAGGCTAGCGTGCCCTCGCGAATGGCGTCCCGGTATTCCGGGGGAATGGTGTTCTCCAACCAGAAAACGATCGGTTCCTTTGCTGGGGAGAGATCGGCGGAAGGCTCCTGTTTTTCCAGATGCCATCGTTGGACATACCTGACGTAGGGGCTCTCCCGGCGCATCGAGCTGTAGTCCTGGAAAATGGTGGTGAAATGTCCGACACGATCATCGGCCAACCGGGGCCGGAACCCGGAATCGGGGAGCTCCGAGAGGTTGTACTCGAAGGTCAGAAACATGCTCCTCGGATCGGGCAGCGTGATCGATCTCTTTGGTTCTCCGGTTTTGAAGTGCTGAATGGTCTGGATCCCGACGTTCCTGGGAAACCCCTTGAGGGTGCCGATGTGACTCGCATCCTTGTCGAAGGTATAGCCGGTCTTGTAGGTCTGTTTCAGAAAGAGTTGAATTCCCTCGAGGTCGCGCAGGAAAAGTTTGTTCAAATCGACCAGATAACTCTTCCTTTCGGTGTGCGGCAGGCTCGCCAATTTGACCTGGGCCAGGAGGGAGTCGGAAAATCCCCGGGAGACCGCCCGTTCCATTTCCGGACTCTCGTCGGCCCGGAACCAGATGTTCGGGATCAGAAACTGAATATTTTTTGCGACCTTGTGAAACCGGACGATGTATTCGGGGAACACGGTTGCGGCAAGCAAGGCGATGGAGCCCTCGCCGAGACCGGTCTCCAGGGTAGGAGAGAGAAGGTAATTCTTGTCGATCTGATCGGGTTGTATTTCCATGAATACCTTGCCCTCATCCCGGTCCACGTAGAAGGTGAACAGGCCCTCGATCCGTTCCATATCCTTCACGACTTCATCGAACGGTTTTGCGTCCTTTTTTCCCGACTTCGAGGAATCGGCCTTTCCCTTCTTTTTGCGGCCCCTTTTCTTCTTTTTTTCCGATTTCTCAGGAGGCTTGTCCTCTTCCTGCGCCCAGATCAGGGGGGAAGACGGGCCCAGGGCCGAGGGGTGGGAAGGGGACAGTAGGGGAGATGTGACGATTACGGCGAGACCGATCGCGATCCCCCGAAGAGCGGTCCTGAACATGGGAGCCTCCTTTGGATTCAAATCTGGAAGGGGATTTTCAGTTCCCCCTTGCCATACGATGAGAGAAGGAAAAAGGTTTCAATGATAACCCATATCAGGAATCAGGTCGACGGCGGCGGTTGGGGGGGGATCTGGGAGAGTTTCCGGATGGCCGCGATCGGTCCGTAACAGATCAATCCGTCGTCGGCAAGTATGACCCTTTCGGCGGTGGGAATGGGAATCAGGTGGCCTCCCCGTTCGATGGAAAGGACCAGAATGTCCCGCGCCCTGAGGCCGCTGGAGGCGATGGTCTTGTCGATCAGCGGCGAGGTTTCCGCAACGTGAAGCCTGGTCACGCAATAGCCCTCGGCCTGGCGGAGGATCTCCGTCACGTCGGTTTCGGCAAGCACCGTGGTTCTCCGCAGGCCGCTCCGGGTTTTCCCCCCGAGCCAGTACAGGAATTTCTGGGAACGGAACAGGAGAATGATGAGCGTCAGTCCCACTGCCATCA
This sequence comes from Acidobacteriota bacterium, assembly GCA_027296665.1. Classification (GTDB taxonomy): domain Bacteria; phylum Acidobacteriota; class Polarisedimenticolia; order JAPUIV01; family JAPUIV01; genus JAPUIV01. The sequence continues at coordinate 4,585 of JAPUIV010000071.1, forward strand.
TCGACATATTGCGGAAGGAGAGAATCAGGCGATCCTGGGAAGCCGACACGACGAGGGTGGTGATCACGGTGACGATCCCGGCGTTTCCCATGATCATGAGAATGCTGGCGACCTTTCTTCGTTGGGGATGTCCGACCACCTGCTCCGCCTCGCGGGTGGTGAAGCCGGTTCCCGAGAAGCAGGAAAGGGCCTGGAAACGGGCCTTTTCCCGGTCCAGTCCGGTCATCTCGAAGGCAATGGAACCGA
>JAPUIV010000072.1 GCA_027296665.1 Acidobacteriota bacterium
CCTTCTCCCCAACTTCATCCTTTCCCGCCCGCTCGGGGGCCGATTCTTTTTCCTCGAATAGATCGAAAGAATCATCTTCTTCCTCCCGAGCCACGGTGACTTTCCGATCGGGGTCGGTCTTCCGGAAAACCATGGAAAACGACTTCAACTTCTTCTCGATGAGCGGCCATTCGTCGAGGATCCTGGCACCTTCCATCAAAATCGTTTCCGCCTGGATCGGCTGGAAATTCTGGCGATCGAAATCGAGATGGTCTTCCTGGTTGAATTTATAATTCCCATCCTGCCAGCGGAACAGCCGGAAGATCATTTGAGTCACCTGGACGTTCAACGCCTCCCGGAGATCCTCTTTCCCGATAAAACCCTCATTCACAAGGACATGTCCCATCCTTTGCAAGGTCAGTTTTTGGCGATCCAGGGCCGTCCGGAGTTGCTCCTCGGTGATGGCGCCCGATTTCACCAGAACCCGGCCGAGCCGATCTTCAAGTTTTCGGGGTAGGGAATCGGCCGCAACCACGTTGCCGTTCAAAAAAGAGACGGTGACCATATCCTCATCATTCTTGAGGGTGAGGACGCCGGTCTTCTTCTGGATGCCGATCAATTGAAAAATATCGGCGAGGCTGAAATCTTTCAGTGTTCCTTCAAGTGCCATGGGAAACCCTCTGATTCTCGATTCAGGACTTCCTGGTGCAGGGAACCAGGTTGGCCAGAACCCAAACGAAAACCAGGCAAATGATCGCCGCCATGCTGAACATCGGAATGGAATTTCCGTAGGGGAGTGCGATTCGCGGTATCCAGATGGCGCGGAGAGCCAAATCAACCCAGGCGACGAACCAAACAAAAAGAATCATCGTTCCGAGAACGGTTCGCCCGCCCAGAAAATGACCCCCGCCCGGTAGGAGCAATGAAACGGTTCTTTGGGTCCACCGTCCGCGCGCCGCGTATTCCCGGATCTCCGCTGTTTTGGTTGTTCGGTTTATGGGGGAGAGAGATTCTTTCCTGGCCATGAGATTATGGCACTGGGAACAGATTCGGCGTGTTTTCCCTTTCTGGCAGCGGGGACAGAAGGTTCGGCCACACTGTTCGCAGATCTCCGCCAGGCGGCGCTTTTTCGTGAAGAGACCGAGAACCAACAGCCCGAGAAGTCCCAGGCCACCAGCCAGGACAGAGGAATTGCGCCATTCCAGGATCGGTTCCGGATTTTCCCCATCCCGGTGCCAGGGCTGCAGAACCATCGCCTCCTGGATCAAGCGATTCCCGGGCACCCGGATATCGACCGGAAGCAGGATTCCCGGCATCCATGGCTGTTTCTTGTCTTCCTCGACCCACCGGGAGATGCGTTCAGGCGCCAGGTTTTGTGCCTGTCTCAAAAAACCTTCCGCCTCCTCCAGTTGAAACTGGTCCAGATGGGCAAGGTGCAGGTTGTAGTAGGCCTCGACCAGGCCGGGATCGGTATCGATCGCCTTGTGGTACTCCTGGAGGGCGGAACCGTACTGCTGTGAACGGAGATACAGGTTCCCCAGATTGTTGTAAACCCAGGCGGAATCGGGTTGTCCCTCCAGGATCCGGCGATACTCTGCATAGGCTTCATTGGAATACCCGCCATCACTGTAAACCTGGGCAAGTAGTGCCTTCAAATCGGGAGAGAGCGGTTCCCTTTCCAGGTTCCGGTTCACGATACCCACAGCCTCCCTGGAATAACCACCGTCGGCCAGGGAAAGTAATTCCTCAACTCCGGGATCCCACCAGAATGCGGCGTATTTCTTGAGAAAATCGACCGAAGGAGACGCCAGAAGAAGTCCCACCAGGGTGGCCACCGCGATTACTCTTTCCGACTTTCTGAAGTAAGGGAAAAGAAAGAACATCCAGTAGGCAAAAAGGAAAAAAGGCCCCAACCAGAGAAAGGCCGGAAGAAGGAAAACTACAATGGCAAGAAGGCCAGCGAGTTCCCTGTAACCCATGGCCGAAATCAATTCTTCGAGGTCATGGCGCCAGCGAGACTGGGTTCTTGCCACCAGCAAGAATATCACCGTGCAGCCGATGACCCCGAGGGAAAGAACAGACAACAGAAGGAGATTCCCGACCTGTGCGGCGCTTCCCTGGAGATCCGCCAATCCTCCCGAGAGGGCCCGCATCCGGAAATGCAATACATTCCAGATACTCTCCCCCTCCGCCTTCCGGGCAAGGGCCATCCCGAGATTCGGACCTGGCAGTCCCGGAGCCAAGAACAGCGCCTTCTGGAAGAGGGTCAGGGCGCGGTCGGCATCTCCCTCCTCGAGGGCGCGGAACCCCTCATAGGCGAAGGCGCCTCCCACACGGTTCTCGGTCACGAATCCCTCCCTCTTGAAGGTCAGAACCAGTTCCCGGAACATGCGGTTGGTTTCCTCGAGTTCGTCCTGAAAGCGAGCGGCATGGAAATGGAACCAGCGGTTCCAAAGTTTCCCGAGGGAGGAATCGGGGGTATGCAGAAGAACCGTCTCCAGGAATTCCGTATCCCGCACGGGAGTTGGATCCGGGTTTTGTTCCTCGATGGTGATGACTTCGAAATCTTCCTCGGGCGCCTGAGCCGCTCCAAGGCAGGGAGAAAGAGCCAGAAGGGCAAAGAGTGCCAGAACGGCAATGGGACGTGGGAAGGAAGAATGACTGCTTCCCTCAGGAAGGAGATACCTTCTTGGCGAACCGAATCCGAAGATCGTAAAGAACCTCCTCCAGATGCTTCTTTTCGTCGGGATCAAGGTTTCCACGGGTTTTCTCGAGGAGGATCCCCAGAAAGTCGATGGTGATTCCAGCGGCATCCAGATTGCCTGAAAATTCCCGGGTGGCCGGATCCTCCAGATCCCCGAGGTGCATGCATGCTTGGCCATAAAGGCTTTGGACAAAGAAAACAAAATTTACGGTTTCAGGAAGTCTCGCCCCCTCTCCCGATTTCTCAGAGGAGGTATCCTTTCCTCCCGCCGCCGCATGGCCATGTTTTGGCTTCTCCTCCTTCTGGGCCCTGACCCGGCGTTTGCCCTTGGGGTCGAAGGAGCGGCGATCGGTTACCCGTATATTTTGCCCCTTATTCTTCTCCTCCATTGACCTCCCCGAAAACGAAAACCCGAAAACACACCCCCCCCCTGATTTCCTCCAATCGAAGGGATATTAATACCTGCAGGGACAATTTTCAAGGATGGAGTCCAGAACCGGGTTCTTATTAATTGGTGTATCCCCCAGTCTGGTGTTTGTTCTGGCCATCGGCTATCATATGCCGCTTCTGGCAATAGGTAATTACCATTTTGAAAGAATTTGAAAAACTGATTGAGATCATGGAGACCCTTCGGGGTCCGGCCGGTTGTCCTTGGGACCGCGAACAGACACCGGAAGATCTGAAAGCTTGCCTTCTCGAGGAGACCTATGAGGTCCTGGATGCCATCGACAAGAGCGATCCCCTTTTCCTCCGGGAGGAGCTCGGAGACCTTCTTCTCCAGATTGTCTTTCTCTCCCAGATGGCTCGTGAGAAGGGTGATTTTCAGATCCGGGACGTGGTCCTCCAGATCACTCAAAAATTAGTTCGACGCCACCCGCATGTATTCGCCGGCGCCAAACTGGAGACATCGGGGGAGGTTCTCAACCAGTGGGAAAGAATCAAGTCCCGTGAACGTGAAGCCGCAGGATCCTTTCTTCTGGACGGCACACCGGCGGCGTTACCCGCCCTTTTGAGGGCTTTCCGGCTCGCGTCCAAGGCCTCCCACGTTGGTTTCGATTGGGAATCAGCCGACGGGGCGTTCGAGAAGGTGGAGGAAGAGTTCACCGAGTTGCGCGAGGTTCTGTCCGGCAAGGTGAATCGGGACCGGATGTGCCATGAATTGGGGGACCTCATGTTTGCGCTGGCCAACCTCTCCCGGCACCTGGAAGTAAATCCCGAGGAAGCGCTCCAGCAAGCGAACCGGAGATTTCATTCCCGGTTCACACACATGGAAAAATCCTTGAGAGCGGAAGGACGGCAGGTATCGGAAGCGGATCCCGCGGAACTGGAAACCCTATGGGAATCAGCCAAGGAGGCAGAATCGAAAAAGAAGAACGTTCAGAAGTAGCGGGTCTGGCCAAACATACCCATCCGCCGGAATTTCCTGTATCTATCCTCAAGTAGTTTCTCGGGTTCGATGCCATCCAACGCTTCCAGTTGCCGGGTGAGATACCGGTCGAGGATCTCCGCAGTCTCTTCGTGACTGGTGTGAGCCCCTCCTTCCGGTTCCGGGATCACCTCATCAACGATGCCGAATCCCTTCAGATCCTGGGCGGTGATCCGCATTGATTTGGCCGCTTCGGCGGCCTTGGTCGGATCCTTCCATAGGATCGCCGCGCATCCTTCCGGGCTGATGACCGAATAGACCGCATTTTCCAGTATATTCACCTGATCCCCGATCCCGATTGCCAGGGCTCCTCCACTCCCCCCCTCGCCTGTCACCGTGACAAGGATCGGCACCCGGACCCGTGCCATCTCGCGGAGATTGCAGGCGATCGCTTCCGCCTGACCGCGCTCTTCCGCCCCACGCCCCGGGTAGGCTCCCGGCGTATCGATGAAGGTAAAGACAGGGCGGGAAAATTTCTCCGCAAGTTTAAGGATTCGGAGCGCCTTTCGATACCCTTCGGGTCTCGCCATGCCGAAATTCCGGGCGATCTTATCCTTGAAATCCCGCCCCTTCTGGTGCCCCAGCACGGCCACAGGCCGGCCGTGAAACCGGGCGAACCCTCCGACCAGGGCTGAATCATCGGCAAACTTGCGATCGCCGTGAATCTGAAGGAAATCCTCGAACAGCAATCTGAAAAAATCCAGGGAATAGGGACGTTTTGGGTGCCTGGCCACCAAGACCTTTTGCCAGGGACTCAGGCGGGAAAAGATCTCCCTGCGAAGGTGGGAAAGCTTTTTCTGCAATCGCTCCAGTTGCTTTTCTCGATCCGGACTGGAAGGATAGGCGGTGAGTTCGGTGATCTTGAGTTCCAGTTCCCGGATCGGATCCTCGAACCTGTCATTTTCAGCCATCATCCCGTCCGCATCTCAATTTACAAATATTCAATTTTGTCCTTCCGCCAGTTGCTTGGCGAAGGCGATCTCCTCCTTCCTTCCGGAGATCTCCCCCCTTATCTTATTCCGCAAGACCTCACGAAGGATTTTGGAGTAAACCGGTCCCGGCACCAACCCCATCGCCCTTAAATCCTTGCCGGAAATCTCCAGCTGCGTTCCGGTCAACTGGGTCAAATAATTTGCCAGGCTCCTCCGGACCGATTTCCTCATGGTCTTCGCCGAGGCGAATAACAAGATCTCCGCCCGGTGCGGAGAACAGAGCGTATAGATCCTGGCACGGTCAATATGGCTGTGTTGAAATTGGATATCCAGGTTCTGGAGAACTCTGGCGGCACCCAGAAAAAAGTCCCGCGTCCGGCCCCGGATGGCCAGCCGATTCAATACCGCTTCCTTGCGGCGCTTTTCCATCGAGTCGGTCATGGCCAGCAGGTAGACCTGCCAGCGCAACAACGGTTCCAGGGGGCTGGGCAGGACATCGTACCAGTTCAGGATCTTTTCGACGCGGGATAACAGACCAAGGCGACGGCTGGTCAAACCCAACGACGGATGGATGGCAGTCAGCAGGCCCAGCTGCGAGAGCATTCGCAGGGCGCCCAGGGGCCGATTCTCCATGAGGATAAAAATGATCTCGCGCAGGAGCCTTTCTCCCGACAGATGGCGGAACACCTTTTTCCGCACCGCGACCCGGATGTAAGTCACCGTGTCAGGCGAGATCGTGAAAGACAACCGGTTGGCAAACCGGACCGCCCGCAAGGCACGGGTGGGATCTTCGATGAAACTCAAGCTGTGAAGGACGCGGATTTGCCGGTTCTCGAGATCCTGATTCCCGCCGAACAGGTCAACCAGTCTCCCGTAGCGTTTCGGATGGAGTTCGACGGCAATGGCGTTGATGGTGAAATCCCGGCGGTACAGATCGTGGTGGATATCGCCGCGTTGAACCCGCGGGAGCGATCCCGGTTTCGGATAGTATTCGGTGCGGCTGGAGGCAATATCGATCTTGAAGCCATCCGGGAGGACAAGGACGGCGGTCTGGAACTTCTTGTACTCCTTGATCTCCCCTCCCAGTTCCTCCTTCAGGTATCTCCCGAAGGTGATGCCATCCGCCTCCACCACCAGATCGACGTCCGAGTTGGTCCGCTTCAGGAGCAGGTCCCGCACCAACCCCCCCACCAGGTAGGGCTTCAGATCTTTCGCTTCGGCTATCCGGCGAACGGTGTGGAGTATTTTGAGAATCCGCGGCGGAAGGAGTTTTTCCATTTGTGAATCTATCCGGATCCGGCGGCCGTCCTGGATCGCGCCGATCTCGGCCAGGTGTTCAAAAAGTTGCATCCGGCTGATGAAGCCCTGATAGCTGCTCCGATTCCTTCCGACCAGTACAAAGGCAAGATGCCGTTCCAGGAAAATCTTGCGAATCTCGGGGAGAAGCATGTCCGGCGGAATCACCGCCACCTCCTCCGTTGCGACATCCTGGACCCGGGCCTTGCCCAGGCCGTGGTTAACGGCTCCATCGGCCGTATCGCGGCCCACCGCCCCGACAACCCGGCTATGCGAAACCAGGGGCAGAATGCCGATCCGGTACTGGTTCATCCTCGTCAAGGCCTCCTGGATGGTGGAGGAGGAGGGCAGAGTCTGGACAACATTGGTCATCATCTCCAATGCCTGCAGATCGAGTTTCCGTTTCTTGGTTTTTCGCTTGGGCCGTTTTGGGCCCGATTCCAACTTTTCCCGTTTTTCAGGCACCATTTGAATCTCCCTACCCGCCTTTCCCGTATGCACCCGGACTTCAGGCCCGGGGATGGAACCGTTCGTAAATCCGGCGGAGCCGGCTCTGATGAACATGGGTGTAAATCTGCGTGGTCGAAATGTCCACGTGGCCAAGCATCATCTGAATCGACCGGAGGTCGGCACCGTACTCCAGAAGATGGGTAGCGAATGAATGGCGGAGAACATGAGGGCTCAGGCCGGTGGGCAAACCTGCCCCGACCCCATACCCCTTGAGGATTTTCCAGAATCCCTGCCGGGTCAGTTGGCCACCCCTCTGGTTGACGAAGACCCAGGGGGAGGTCCGCCCGCGCAAAAGAGGAGGCCGGCCTTCTTGAAGATACCGTCTCAGGATGCCGGCGGCGGCCGCTCCCATCGGTACCCGCCGCTCCCGGGCTCCCTTGCCCATCACCGTTGCCAGACCTTGCTCGCAATCGACCGACGGCAGGGATAGCCCCACCAGTTCGGATACCCGGATACCTGTCCCGTACAGGACCTCCAGCATGGCGGAATCGCGCAGGCCGCCGGGCCGGGACCGGTCGGGGCAGGCCAGGAGCCGTTCGACTTCCTCACGGGAAAGGTAGTGGGGCAAGATCTTCCATTTTTTGGGACGATCGATCTGGGCGGTCGGGTCCTCACCCAGATACCCTTCCCGGACGAGAAACCGGTAATAGGCTCGAAGGGAGCTCAACGATCTGGAAATCGTACCGGTGGCCATCCCGCGGCGGCGCATTGATTCAACAAATCGTTCGATCTCTCCCCTTCCTACCCGTTCGGCGCGGCACCCCGCTTCCTCAAGGTAAGCGCGGAACCTGGCCAGGTCGTAGCCGTAGGCTTTGGAGGTATGGCCGGAGTATCCCCTCTCGGTCTGGAGAAAACCGAGGAATTCCATCAAGTGATCCTGAAATTTGGTTTGATTCTTCAATTTACAAGATAAATGTCACGGGACCATCATTGATGAGTTCCACCGCCATCCGGGCCCCGAAACTTCCCGCCTCCACGCGAAGCCCGGTCGCTTTCATTCTTTCGACAAAGCGAAGAAAAAGAGGTTCGGCCGAAGAACCCGGGGCAACGTTTTCGAAGCTCGGCCTCCGCCCTCTCCGCAGGGTCGCCGCCAGGGTGAATTGGGGAACGGCCAGGATATCTCCCCGAACATCGAGACAGGAGCGGTTCATCCTCCGCTCCTCATCACCGAATATTCTCAACTGTAGCACCCGGTCCGCCGCAGCGTCAACCTGCTCGGGGGTGTCTCCTTTCTCGATGCCCACCAGGAGCAGCAATCCCGGGCCGGATTGCCCCACCACCTGATTCCCGACCCGAACCTCGGCCCGGACCACCCTCTGGAGCACAATTTTCACGAACTCTTACCCGGCGCCCGGTCCCTGGCAAACGAAGCGGCAATCTCCCTGATTTCACGGCACCTCAGGAGGGCGGCAAGTCCGAAATAGGCCGCCAGGGAAAAGCCAATCAGAACTACCAGATGCATGAATTTAGGCCATAACGAGTCGATATCCGGCGCCGGCCATTTTGCCAGCATGGCCATGGTCAGGATTCCCATGCCGGCGGTGGCCAGCACCACACGCGCCAAGGATCCGCCAATGGCCCTGAGGTCGAGGGCAACCCGCCGGCGATGGAAGATCCATAGAAGGAGGGCAACGTTAAGGGCGGCCGACAATGAGGTGGAAAGGGCCATTCCAGCATGCCTGAGCGGCCCCATGAGAAGGAAATTCATGACGATATGAAACAGGAAGACCACCGCGCCGATCTTTACCGGTGTCAGAGTATCCTGGTATGCATAGAAGGAAGGGGCAAGAATCCGGACCCCGGCGAAAAAGAACAATCCCATGGCGTAAAAAAGCAATGAATAGGCAGTCTGGGCCGTATCCTCGGCATCAAAACGGCCTCGCTGGAACAGTACGGTGATGATCTCCGTCCGGAGCAGGATCAACCCCAGGGAGGCCGGCAGGGTGATGAAGCCGATCAACCGCAATGCCTGGGACAGGGTCTCCCGAACCTGGTGGGTTTCGCCCCGCGCCGCCTGAGCCGACAGGCGCGGGAGTATGACGGTGGAGACGGAAATGGCGAAAACTCCCATCACCAGCTCGGTGACGCGGATCGAATAGTAGAGATAGGAAACAGACCCCTCCGTCAACCAGGAGGCGAACTGCGAGTCGATCACGATGTTCAATTGGGTGATCCCGGCCCCGAAAATACCCGGGAGCATCAGGGAGGCCACCCGGCGCACCCCTGGGTGGCGGAAATCGATCCTGGGAATGAATTTCATTCCGCGGCGGATCAGAAACGGAATTTGATAAAAAAGCTGAAGGCTGCCTCCGACCAGAACCCCCACCGCAAAACCGTAGGCAGGCTGGCGAAACAGGCCTCCCAGTCCAAGCGCGCACGCGATGATGGAAAGGTTCAGGAGGATCGGGGAGACGGCCGGAAGGGCAAAACTCCCCAGGGAGTTGAGAATTGCCATCAGGAGAGCGGCCAGGCCTATGAAAAAGAGATAGGGGAACATCAACCGGTTCAAGGAAACCGTGAGATTCCATTTTTCCGGATCGGACTGGAACCCGTATGCCAGGAGTTTTACCAGCAAGGGAGAGAAGATTAATCCGGCCATGACCAGAAGGGCCAGGATCAACGCCAGGGAAAAGAAGGTCAGTCCGGCGAAACGCCAGACCTCCTTGCGATCCTTCCCGTGCAGGTAGCGTGTGAAGACCGGAACGAAGGCGGCCGTCATCTCTCCTTCTCCCACCAGACGGCGGAAGAGGTTCGGGATCCGGAAGGCAATCACGAAGGCGTCGCTGCCGGTGCCCGCGCCCAGGAGAAACCCCTGCAGACAGTCCCGGGCATAGCCGGTAATGCGGCTCAGAAAGGTGATCCCCGCCATGGCTCCAGCGGATCGGAGCCATCGGTCTTGTTCCCGCATGCATCTCCCTGGAAATCCGGAAAAAGCGGTCCTCTATCCGTGGATTGCAGATTGTCGCAAAATCGGTCGTGCCGAGCAAGCAGGCCCGTCAACCACCGGTATCCTGCATCGGTTCGACCTGGCGCGAAACCGAGAAAAATGATAGGCTTTCTCCAACCTGCCTTCCCAGGGAGAATCTATTATGGCAAGCGTGAACAAAGTGATTCTTGTCGGCAATCTGGGTAGAGACCCCGAACTCCGGTTCACCGGTAACGGAAACCCGGTGGCAAATTTCACCATTGCTACCTCCTCCTCCTGGACCGGAAAGGATGGTCAAAAACAGGAGCGAACCGAATGGCACCGGATTGTCGTCTGGGGCAAACAGGCGGAAATTTGCGGTCAGTACCTGGTCAAGGGAAAGCAGGTGTTTATCGAGGGATCCCTTCAGACCCGATCCTGGGACGACCGGGATGGGAACAAGCGGTATACCACGGAAGTCCGCGCCATGCGGGTACTGATGCTGGGTAAACCGGAAGGGAAACCACAAACGGAACCTGCCCCGCCGGCCGATCCCGATTTCTCCGACGACGATATCCCCTTCTGATGAATCGGCAGGGTGCTACTGGATAGTGGTCTCTTCGCCCAGATTCGAGGACCGCTGCAGGGCGAGAGAAAAGAACTCGGTACCGGGAAACTCCTTCTGGATCCGGTCATAGATCCGAACTGCCTGTTCGGGCTGGCCGATCAACTCCAGGTAGCGGCCGAGTTCGAGGAGACCCTCCGGTTGGGTCAGGCCCGGGGAATCCTGATCTGCCACTTCCCGGTACAGTTCCAGCGCCCGGTCCCTCTCCCCTCTTTCCTCCGCCAGGCGAGCCAGAGCCAGGCGAGCCTGGGAGGCGTGGTACGCCCCGGGGTTCCTGTCCAGGAACCGTTCAAACAACTCGTACGCTTCATCTCTCCTGCCCAACCGGACCATGCACAAACCGGAATAGAAGGATGCGATCCTGGCGGAGCCGGAGCGGGGATGGTGGTTGATGATCTCCTGAAACCGGTCCAGAGCAGATGAAAAACCCCCAGAACCGGGGCCGCCGGCGGAAAAGCTATCCTGGTCTGCGTTCCGGTACTGTGTGAGGGCAGCGCCCAGGAGGGAACTGGCCTGACGGGAGCGCCGGCGGAGATAGTTGCCGGTGCCGATGCCGGCAGCCAGAAGAACCCCTCCGACCAGAGCATAGACCAACACGCGCTTGCTGTTTTCCTCAAGGTACAGGACCATGCGGGAAACAGTTGACACGAACTCATCGTGCTTGATTTTCCGGGTAGGAACCCTGTATTTACTCACGACAAAGCAGACCGATGATTTTCCTACACGCTGAAGGATTCGCCGCACCCGCAGGTGGAGGTGGCGTTGGGATTTTTTAGCTTGAAGCCCCCACCCATGAGGGCATCGGAATAATCGAGGGTTGTGCCCTTCAATATCAGGGCGCTCTTCGGATCGATGCAGACCCGGATTCCGTCCTGCTCCACGATCTCGTCACCTTCCTCGGGCTTCTCGATGAAATCCATGTTGTACTGCAACCCGGAACACCCGCCCCCAATGATCCGGATACGGAGAAGGGAATCGATCTCCCCTTTCTTGGCAAGCATCTCCTTGACCTTGGCCGCGGCGGCGGTGCTGACGCTAATCGACATGGCGGGTTTCCTCCCGAAGGGCAAGCTGACAAAGGCCGCTGCGGCCCGAAAGTCGCTTCCCTCCTGCCTTTATGGTTAATGATAAAGAAGACCGAGAGGCAAGTCAACTGCCTGGAAGCAGGCTCCAGTCGGAATTCCTCTTGGTGCGCCTGAGAGGACTCGAACCTCCGACCTAGGGATTAGGAATCCCTCGCTCTATCCACCTGAGCCACAGGCGCAGTCTAATATTTTCAAGCACTTACCCGGTCGGCATTATCTAC
>JAPUIV010000073.1 GCA_027296665.1 Acidobacteriota bacterium
GGCGGCCAAGAGCCAGGCGGTCCTGGCGGCGGCGGCCACGCCATGAAGATGGTTCCCAACCCGGCGGACGGGCGGATTCGGGTTGCGCACATCATCACCCGGCTGGAACTGGGGGGCGCCCAGTTGAACACCCTTTACACCTGCGCCCATCTTCCCGCCGATCGGTTTGAACTGCATCTTCTGGCCGGGGCCGGAGGCCTGCTCGACTCCGAGGCGGGCAGGAACGGCCGGTTCAGGCTCCATCTCATACCGGGACTGGTCCGGAGGATCGATCCGGTGCGGGATCTGATCGCCTTTGTCCGTATCTTTCGGTTGTTGAAGCGGATCCGGCCTGCCATCGTCCATACCCATAGTTCCAAGGCCGGAATCCTTGGCCGCTGGGCGGCCCGTCTTGCCGGGATCCGGGTCCGGATCCATACCTACCACGGCTTCGGCTTTCATGATGGCCAACCAAGGTGGCTGCGCCGCCTGCTGATCTGGTTGGAGCGTTGGACGATCCGGACCACCACCCATTTCCTGGCGGTGTCGCGGCGGACCCTGCGGATCGGCGAGGAGGAAAGGGTCCTCGACCCGGAACGGGCGGAGTGTCTGCCCAGCGGGGTGGAGATCGATCGCCTCGCCCGGATTCCCCGCCAGCACCGTCGCCTCATCGAGGAGATCCAGGCCGAAGAGAACTGCCTCCTGGTCGGTATGGTCGCCTGCTTGAAGCCACAGAAGGCGCCGGTCGACCTCGTTCGCATGGCGGCCAGGGTACTCCTTGAGGTTCCCGAGGCCAGATTCCTCCTCGTGGGGGACGGAATTCTCCGCGCTGAAGTCGCGGACCGGATCTGCAGGGAGGGATTGCAGGGAAGGGTTCACCTGCTCGGCTGGCGCAGGGAGATCCCGGAATTGATCGCCGGCCTCGATCTTTTGGTGCTCACATCGTTGTGGGAAGGGTTGCCCCGCGTCTTTGCCGAGGCCCGGGCAATGGGAGTCCCGATCGCCGCCACCCGGGTCGGCGGAGCGGAGGAGGCGGTGGTCGACGGAAGGAGCGGGATCCTCGTCGAACCGGGCGACGTGGAGGGAATGGCGCGGCGTGTGATCCATGTGCTCAGGGATCGAGATCTGCGTCGACGGATGGCAGAGAGAGCGAAGGAGGGGCTCGAACGGTTCGACATCCGTTCCATGGTGCGGCGCCAGGAGGAACTGTACCGGGAACTCCTGGAGGATCGATCGCTGAAGGATTCGCCGGCCTTGGCGCGGGCCGGTTAGAGAAGAGGAAGGAAATGGATAACGTCCTTGAATTCCGGAATGTATCCAAGTGCTACAAGACGCACCTGTCGATTCGAAAAGGCTGGATCCTGCGGGAACTGAACCTCTCGGTGAAGGCGGGGGAGATCTTCGGCTACATAGGGCCGAATGGCGCCGGAAAGACGACAACCATCCGGCTTGCCCTCGGCATTCTGTTCCCCAACGCCGGATCGATCAGTTTGTTCGGACAGCCGGCCTCCCGGGTGGTATTGAAGAACCGGATCGGTTTCCTGCCGGAGAATCCCTATTTTTATGATTATCTCACGGGCGAGGAGTTCCTCGATTTCTACGCCCGGTTGCTCGGGCTGAACGCGGCCAGGCGGCGCGAGAGGATTCCCTACCTGCTGGACCTGGTGGATCTGGGCAGCCGGGGAGACCGGCAACTGCGGAAATATTCGAAGGGGATGCTGCAGAGGATCGGGCTCGCCCAGGCGATCCTGAACGAACCTGATCTCATCATCCTCGACGAACCGTTGTCGGGACTCGATCCAATGGGTCGCCGTCAGATCCGCGACATCATCCTGGACCTTCGCCAGCAGGGAAAGACCATCTTCTTCAGTTCCCACATCCTGCAGGATGCGGAGATGATCTGCGACCGGATCGGAATCCTTGACCGCGGCAGGCTGATCTCCATCGGGCCTCTTGCCGATCTGCTGGGCAGGGAGACGGAGTTTTGGGAGGTGACCTTCTCCGGTTGCCAGGTGAACCTTGCGGAGTTCCAGGCCGAGATGGTCTCCAACCGGAATGGCGAGCAGATGGTCAGGCTCTCCGACGAAGACGACCTGGAACGATTCCTGGAGGAGATCCGGAACCAGGACGGAAAGCTGCGCTCCCTGCACTCCCAGCGGGCCACACTGGAGGATTTCTTCCTGGAGAAGGTCCGGCAGGGCCGCGAGAGTGGGAGGGTGTGATGGGGACTTTCGTGCGGATCTGGGTCATCGGACGGAACAGCTTCCTGGAGACGATCCGCGATCGCGTCCTGTATGTCCTTCTCGCCTTCGCGATTCTGATGATCGGCTGTGCCGAGATTCTCAGTTTTCTCACGGTTGGGAGCCAGGAAAAGATCGTGAAGGATCTGGGCCTGGCCAGTATCGCGATCTTCGGAACCCTGATTGCGATCTTCGTGGGTGTCGGCACGGTTTCCAAGGAGATCGATAAACGCACCATCCACTCCCTGTTGTCGCGTCCGGTCCATCGTTATGAGTTCATCCTCGGAAAATATTTCGGCCTGTTGCTGACGATACTGGTGATCACCACGGTGATGACCCTCTGGTTCTATCTCCTTCTCACCGTCAAGGGGTTCGCCGAACGGCGGCTTCTCGATGCGATCCTGCTGATCTTGATGGAAATGGCGGTTGTTTCCTCGATCGCGGTATTTTTCTCCACCCTGTCGAACCCCCTGCTGAGCAGCCTGTTCACCCTCTCCTTCTATGTGGCGGGCCACCTCTCCTGGTCCCTCCTCGCCCTGCAGGACAGGATGGCAAGCGCCTTCGGCAAGACTCTCTGCACCGTCTTCTACTATCTCCTGCCCAACCTGGAGAACTTCAATATCAAGGGGGAGGTGGTTAACGGACTGCCGTTGGCGGAGGGATGGTTCGCCGCCGCATCCCTGTATGCGATCTCCTATTCCGGGTTCGTCCTGGTGGGGGCGATCCTTCTGTTTCGCAGGCGGGATCTGGCATGACGGGGAACGCCATTGCCAGGCCGCTCGAGCCCCGGAACTGGTGGGCGGTTCCCCTTTTTCTCATGGCCTGGATCGTCCTGGGGTGCGGTTTTCTCGACGCCCAGATAAGGATGGATCTTCTCAACGCGGGCAAGGGGAAGGGCTTCCGACTCCTGTACCTGCCGAATGGCAAGTATCTGAAGATGGTCTCCCTGGGGTTCTCCCCCTTGCTGGCCGACTTGATCTATCTCTGGTCGATCCAGTACTTCTCTGATCCGGGCAGCATACAGAAGAGGGAGTATCTGGAGCATATCTATGGATCGGTGATCGCGGAACTGGATCCCCACTACCTCGACCCCTATTTGACCGGCGGACTGATCATGGCGATGGAGATGGGGGAGGTGGAGATGGCCCTCCGGCTGCTCGACAAGGGAATGAAGAACAATCCGGATAGCTGGATCCTGGCGGCCGATGCCGGCTTCTACGCCTATCTTCAGTTGAAGGACTTCCAAAGGGCGGAATCGTACTTTCAGCGGGCCATGGAGATAGAGGGCGCCCCGCCCATCCTCTCCCGGTTGCGGGCCGGGATGATGCAGAAACGGGGAGCGAAGAAGGATGCCTATCTCACCTGGCTCGAGATCTACGAGACCAGCCAGGACGACTACATCCGAAATGTCAGTTTTCGCCATGTCCATGATCTGAAGATCGAGATCGATCTGGAACAGTTGCAGAATACCATTGCGATCTACCGGGAGCGGGTGGGCGAATTTCCCGACCGCCTCGACCGGCTGGTGGAAAGCGGTTGGATGAAGTCGCTGCCCACCGATCCACGGGAGTTGCCGTACCTGTATGATCCGGGCACCGGCCGGGTTTCCTCCGCCACCCCGTTCGCCCTCAGGAGGGGCATATGACGGCGCTGACCGCGACCTATCTCTTTCTCCTCGGCGCGGGGCAAACTGTCCCTCCTGCGGAAAGACCATCACGGCGTTCCACAACATTCCTCTGCTCAGCTACCTGTTCCTGCGGGGGCGGTGCGGCG
>JAPUIV010000074.1 GCA_027296665.1 Acidobacteriota bacterium
CGCCATCGACATCCGCAGGACGGGGACGCGGAATCCGGGGGCGACCAATGTGTTCAAGAATGTCGGAAAAATTGCCGGCGCGGGCGTCGCCATTGCCGATGCCGCCAAGGGCGCGGCGGCGGTATCGATCGGCCTGGCGGCGGGTCTCGGCCCGATCGCTGCCATCTGGCCGGGAGTGGCCGCGGTCCTCGGCCACGATTTTTCTCCTTTCCTCCGTTTCCGCGGTGGCAAGGGGGGCGCGACCACCCTGGGGTTTCTGGCCTGCTATCTGCTTCCCGAACTATTGGTGGTGTTCCTGACCTGGATGGTTTTTGCCTTGGCCGTGCGGAAACATCTGTTCGTCGCCAGCCTCTTTGCCCTTTCCCTGCTCCCATTCTGGGTCTGGATCCTGGAATGGAGCTGGCCGATCCCGCTTCTGGATCCGCGGCCGATGATCTGGGTCAGTTCCGCCATGATCCTGCTCATGTGGTTCCGGATCCTGCCGGGTCTGCGGGAGCGATCCCGCCGTGGTTAAGCTGAAGCGGAAGGCCTTCCGGATGGTCGGACTCCTCTTCCCCCTTACTTATTACCTCTTCGGCGATTACGGCTTCGCCATCACCATCGCCATCCTGACCCTGTTTCTCGCCATCATGTTCACCCTGGAGTACTACCGCTTTCGATACCCTGGTCTGAACCGCTGGTTGTTCCGCTACTTCCGCAACTACATCAAGGAAAAGGAGCGGGCCAGGATCTCGACCACCACTCTCTACCTTCTCGCCTGCTGGCTGCTTCTCCTTCTCTTCTCCCCGCCGATCACCATCGCCGCCATGATCTTTCTCGTCTTCGGAGATCCGGCGGCCGAGATGGTGGGAACCCGGTTCGGACGGGTGCCGCTACTGGGGAAGAGTCTGGAGGGGACCGCCGCCGGGTTCCTCACCTGCCTCCTGGCCGGCTCCTTGCTTCTCCTCTTACCCGGTCTGGAGCTGAATTTCCCGTTAATTCTTTCCGGTTCCCTGGCCGCCACCTTCATGGAACTGATACCCGCTCCGGTCGATGACAACTTCACCATTCCGTTGTTCAGCGCCTCGGTGATGAAGCTGGTGCAAATTTTTCTCTAGGCCGGTCTCTAGCGCCGGTCCGGAGCATTGACTCCCGTCTCGCCATGCTGGTATAGTGACGCCGATTCCACGAGCGGATTATGTTCCCATACTTGATTTTCGATTTGGACGGTACCCTGGTCGATTCCTACGACGGGATCACCGAAAGCCTGAACCGCGCCCTCGACCGTATGGGCCTGCCGAGGCGAAGCGTCCTCGAGGTGCGGCCAAAGGTCGGCCTGGGATTGGAAACGCTGATCCGGGGGATGGTGGGTGAGGACCGGGTCGAGGAAGGGGTCCGGTTGTTCCGGCGCCATTATTCCCGCATCTGCGCTTCCCGGACCCGGCTGCTCCCCGGGGTATCCAGCACGCTGGCCGCCCTGCACCGGAAGAAGATTCGCATGGCGGTGGCGACCAACAAGCCGACCCCATTCACGGAGCGGATCCTGACCTCCCTGTCGATCCGCGCCTATTTCGATTACCTGATTGGCCCCGATCTGGTAACCCATCCCAAGCCGCATCCGGAGATGATCTTCCGCGTTCTCAGGCATTTCCCCTGCGCCCGGTGGGAGGTGATCCTTGTGGGGGACATGAGCGTCGACGTTGAAACCGCCAGGACCTCCGGCATCCCGGTAGCCGTACTTCCCACCGGATCCCAGACCCGCCAGCAGCTCGAGAAGGCCGGTCCCGACCTGATCCTGGATCGATTCGCCGATCTTCCGCCGGTTCTTGCCAAACTCTGGATGGCGCGGGCCAGGGGAGGGGAGAAACCGATGACGGTGGAGATGCCGGTCCGATGACGCGCATCAAGCCGGGGAAAAAGAAACCAATCGGCCGGAGGATCACCAGCGGTTCCCTGCGGCTTGTCCTCGACAGCAAGATCCAATACATTGACTTCGTTCATTCCATGACCGAGAAGCTGGGACGGATGTCGGGCCTGAGCCAGGATTGTTCCTTCCGGACCGGCCTTGCGGTCCGCGAGGCTCTGATCAACGCCATCCGGCATGGAAACCGGGAAGACCCGGATAAGAAGGTGACGATCGACTTTATAATGGAATCGGGAATCTTCTCCACCCGGGTCCAGGATCAGGGAGAGGGGTTCGATTTCGACACCTCCCCCGATCCCCTGGATCCGGAGAACCTATATTCCACCAATGGGCGCGGCATCTTCCTGATGCGGCATTTTGCGGAAGAGGTGAATTTCCGGAAAATCCCCGAGGGCGGAACGGAAGTGGAGATCCTGCAAAGGGCAGGCCGGGTCCGGACAAGAAAACTATCCTCGAAAATGGCAGGGGGAACCCAGGTCACACCAGGGTGGTCAGTTGGAGGTGAAGGAATGAAGGCGGCGGTTCGGAAGATCGCGAATGTGAGCGTAGTGGACCTGGCCGGAAAGATAACGATTGGGGCCGGCGACCTGATCTTCCGCGAGGCGATCAACGCCTTGCTGGAGGAGGAGAACCGGTTCATTGTGATCAATCTGGAGAAGGTGAGTTACATGGACAGCGCCGGGATCGGCGAACTGGTGGCATGCAGGAAACGCGCGGAGGATCTCCAGGGCGCTGTCAAGCTCCTGAAACCTTCAGGGAAGGTGTCCGACCTGTTGCATCTGACCAAACTGGAGGAGATCTTCGAGATATTCCAGGATGAGGATCTGGCCGTCGCCAGTTTCAACTGACCCCGGGCGGTGCCTCACTCCTCGGCCTTCTCTCGGAGTTCGGCAAGGATCTGGATCGCCTCGATCGGGGTGATCCCTTCCGGTTCCACCTCCAGCAAGGCCTTCCTCAACGGTTCTTCCCGTTCTTCCTCCATGCGCAGCCGGAGTTGCGCGTGGTCCCCGGGCCGGGCCGAACTATCGGTCTCCGGTCCCGTACCAGGCTTCAACCGGGGAGACCGGGACTCCAGCCGTTTCAGGATCTCCCCGGCGCGCCGGATCACGGCCCCGGGAACCCCTGCCAGTTTGGCCACGTGGATTCCATAACTGCGATTGGAAACCCCCCGTTTGACCTTGTGAAGGAACAGGATGCCGTCCTTGCCCTCGCGAACGGCCATGGTGAGGTTTCGCACCCGGGGCAGGGTTTCCTCCAGGATTGTCAGTTCGTGGTAGTGGGTCGCGAACAGGGTCTTGGCGGCGAGACCGGCGTTATCGTGCAGGTATTCCACCACGGCCCAGGCCAGGGACAGGCCATCGAAGGTGCTGGTCCCCCGTCCCACCTCGTCCAGGAGAACCAGGCTTCGATCGGTGGCATTGTTCAGGATATTGGCCACTTCCAGCATCTCCGACAGAAAGGTGGAATGCCCGAGCAGGAGGTTGTCCGATGCCCCGACCCGGCTGAAAATCCGATCGCAGATCCCGATCTCCGCCCGATCCGCCGGCACGAAGGAACCGACCTGGCCCATCAGGGTGATCAAGGCGACCTGGCGCAGATAAGTCGATTTGCCCCCCATGTTCGGACCGGTGAGAAGCAGGATCTGGGAGTCGGCCGGATCGATATCGGTGTCATTGGGAATGAAACCGATCGGATCCGTTATCGCCTCCAGGACCGGATGGCGCCCCGCCTCAATCCGCAATTTCCGATCCTTCCGGATCACCGGCCGCACGTACCGGTGCACCGAGGCCGACTCCGCCAGGCCGGCCAGGGTGTCGAGGATCGCCAGGCAATCCGCGGTCCGGGTGATTCGCCTGGAACGCGCGGCGATCGCTTCCCGGAGCTGCCCGAAGATTTCCGCCTCCAGTTCGGTGATCCGCTCCTCAGCCGCCAACACCTTGGCTTCGTACTCCTTGAGCTCGGGCAGGCTGAACCGCTCCGCGTTCACCAGGGTCTGCCTGCGGGTGTATTCCCCGGGTACCAGATGGAGTTTCGTCTTGGACACTTCAATGTAGTAGCCAAATACCTTGTTGAACCGGATCTTGAGGGATTGAATGCCGGTCCGTTCCTTTTCCCGCCGTTCGAGGCGGGCAAGATATTTCTTGCCGTCCGCCCGGACCGCCCGGACCTCATCCAGTTCGGTTGAAAAGCCGGATCGAATCACGTTCCCGTCCCGGAGGGAGGCGGGAGGGTCTTCCGTAACTCCCCGTTCCAGCAGGTCATGGAGATCCTCGAGCAGGTCGATCCGGCGATGGCAGTCGCCCAGGAGGGAAGATTTGAACGCTCCGGCGCAATCCCGGATGGCGGGAAGCTTCCGCAAGGTCTCCCGCACCGCCGCCAGGTCCCGGGGGGAAGCGTTCCCCAGACCGGCCCGGGCCAGGAGCCGTTCCAGATCCCCGGTTGGGCGCAGGAGGTTCCGGATCCGGTTCCGCGGTCCTTCGAGATTCAGGAGCTCTTCCACCCCGTCCAGCCTCGCTTCGATCGCTCCGGGGTCGAGGAGAGGCCGGAGGAGCCAATCGCGCATTCGCCGGCCGCCGCCCGCGGTGCAGGTCCGATCCAGGTGACCGAGCAAAGACCCCTGTCTCTTTCCCGTTCCCATCGCCGCGATGATCTCCAGGTTTCTCAAGGTCGTCGGATCAAGCACCAGGAAATCGCCGGGACGGATCAGGCGGGGTGGACGGAGGTGCGGGAGAGAGGACTTCTGGCTTTCCCGGAGGTACCGCAGCGCGGCTCCGGCGGTTCGGACCGCCAGGGGCCGATCTTCGATTCCGAAGCCTGCCAGGCTCGCCAGTTGAAACTGGCTGGATATTTCCTGACGGCCTCCATCCAGGGAGAATTCCCAGGTGGGCCGCTCGGTCACAACGGTACCTTCGCGGATTGCGGCCGGCAGCCGCCCCCGCAGGCCGGCCCCTTCCGGCATCAGAATTTCCGCGGGTGAGAAGGCGGCCAGATGGGTGAGGGAGCGTTCCCACGCGTCCGGCCCTTGATGCTCCGCTACCTGGAAATCCCCGGTGGAGAGATCGATGTAGGTCGCGCCGATCGAGTTCTCCATTTGAAGGAGGCTGCACAGGTAGTTGGGGACCGACCCCTCCAACTGATCGGAGCTGCTGAGTGTGCCGGGGCTGACGATCCGGGTCACCTCCCGGCGGACAATTCCCTTGGCCTGTTTTGGATCCTCGACCTGATCGCAAACGGCGATGCGAAATCCCCGTTTTACCAGACGCGCGATGTAGGTCTCGGCGGCATGAAACGGCACGCCGCACATGGGGGCTTCCATGGCGGTTCCCTTTCCGCGTTTGGTGAGGGTGATGCCCAGGATGGGAGCCGCCCGGACGGCGTCGTCGAAGAACATTTCGTAGAAATCGCCCATCCGGAACAGGAGGATGCAGTCGCGATGGGCGTCCTTGATCCGGCGATACTGCCGGAACATCGGTGTGAGCTCCGACATTGCCTGGCGGGTCTCCTCAAGATAGAGAGAGCCAAAAGGAGTTTGGAGAAAATGAAGTCTATCATATGCCGATCGGTTGCGCGAAGGTTGACAGTGGATGAAGTCGTTGCTACGATTTGCCCTCTTCGCTGTCGCGCACTTGCCACTTTCCCGGGATCTGCACATCCGATGGACCCATTTCTCCATTCACTGGCGCTCGATATCCCTGCGGTGGCACTCTCTCTTCTTTTCGTTTCGGCCCTGGTGGAATACCTCTTCCCCCCCTATCCGGGAGACACTCTGGTTCTCGGCGGGTTTCTACTGGCCGGCCACGGCAGCCTGTCGTTACCCTGGACCTTCGCGGTTACCATCCTGGGAAGCATCGCCGGGGCGATGCTCGCATTCTGGATTGGTGAGCGTTTCGGCGACGGCTACTTCTTGTTGCGGAAATCGAGGCGCGCCCGGACCCGATTGGGAAGGCTCCGGATCGCCTTCGACAGGTACGGCCCCCGGCTCCTTCTGATCAACCGGTTCCTGCCCGGACTGCGCGGTCTCTTTCTGTATCTGGCGGGGATGAACCGGATGAAACGGCGGGATGTTTTCCTTTACTCCACCATGAGCAATTTTCTCTGGATCGGATTGATCGCGGCCGTGGGGCTGCGGTTCGGCACCCGGCTGGAAGATGCCATCCCGCTCCTCAGGGGATACAGTCTCGTTTTCCTGGCAATCTTGCTGCTGGCGATTTTCGTGCCGTTGTTATGGCGGCGGATGGGAGGGCGTCGAGTCGTCTCGTCCGACCCCTAATCCGGGAGTTCCGGATCCCCATCGGCGAGGAGTTCCCGAATCTCCGGCTGGTCGGCCCGGATTTCCAACGATTTACGGAAGTATTCGGCCGCGTCATCCGGCCGCCCGGTTTCCTTCAGGACCTTGCCCATCTGGTTGAATAGTTCCGGCTCGGACTGGCCCGCCTTTTCCAGTTTGCGGAATTCCTCCAACGCCTCTTCCGTTTTCCCCAGTTCGTTGAGGGCGATACCCAGGTTGAACCGGGCGTTCATCAGATCGGGATGATCCGCCACCAAATTCCCGAGGATCCCGGCGGCTTCCTGGTAATCCTCCTGGGCGATTTTGATCCCGGCAAGATTGACCCGCAGGGCGCTATCGTCGGGGTGGGATTTCAACCCCTCCACGATCTCCTGTTCCGCCCCGACGTAATTCCCCTTGAACATGTACACCGAGGCTAACCAGATGCGGTGCTCGGCAGATTCGGGAACCTTGTCCCGGGCCGCCTCCAGGATCCCTTCGGCCCGATCCAGATCCCGGGTTTTCAGGAAACGGGCCAAAAGCCATTCCATCGGTTCCTTCAAGGACAGATCCAGGTACAAGGCGGCAAGATACTGTTCCTCGGCATGGGAAGGATCTCCCATGATGCTGTACAGGTTCCCGAGTTTGACGTACAGTTCGGGAGATCTTGCGAACCGGGGGAGAACCGTCTCCAGGAGTTGCCGCGCGCCGGCGGTCAAATGTCGCCGGAGGAACTTCTCTTCGATCCTGAAAGCGGTTTGCAGGTCCTGCGGCACTACCTCAAGCTCAAGCGAAGTGAGGGCCTGTTTTCGCATCGCGGAAGCGAACCGCCGGTTCAGGGAAGAGGCCGGATCGGTGCCGAACAGAACATGGGTGGCAACCCCACTCGCCGCATTCCGTAGAGAGATGCGGGCCGCTTCCCGGATCGCCTCCACCACCTCGAGATTCCCCCGGCGCCGGTGAAACTCCTCCAGGTTGGCCGGGAGGATCCGGGCGGTGAAGGAGAATTTGGTCTGAATTTGAAACCCTTCCCGGGTCTGGACCACTGCCGATTCGCGCAAACGGATCGGCTGGAGGGGATAGATGGCGGCGCGGGGTTCCAGACCGATCGGGCGGAGATGGAATCCGGGATCGAGGAAGCCAAGCGTTTCACCGTCTTCTGAATAGATCCCTCTGTGATTGTCGGGAATGTACTGTATCAAGGCCGGAAGCGCGAGGAGAGGGATGGCGAGGAGAATGGTCGGAAGGAGAAAACGAATCGGACGGGCCTGGGAAGTCTCAGGGTTCATATTCCTTACCGTCGAGGCCCCCCGGGCCGGGGGCGGCGTGTTATGCCCACCGCAAACTTCGAGTCTGGATTGAAAACAAAACCATTATAGGAGACGGCGTTCCGTCTGTCAATCGGGACCGGCCG
This sequence comes from Acidobacteriota bacterium, assembly GCA_027296665.1. Taxonomy (GTDB): domain Bacteria; phylum Acidobacteriota; class Polarisedimenticolia; order JAPUIV01; family JAPUIV01; genus JAPUIV01. Next base: position 7,585 of record JAPUIV010000074.1, read on the forward strand.
GAACCGGCGTGAAACCGGACGAATAGAATGCCGCGCGTGGCCGGTTTATGTTAGGATTGCCCCCCTTGAATGGAAACGGGTTGAGGTGAAATGCCGTTCTGCGCCGGAATTCCAGTTCTGGGGATCGCCCTCCTGCTCCTTCCCACCCTCCCGACTGCCGAGGAGGTGGTTCTCCGTTTTCAGGAGAAGCTCGGAAAGCTGGTTTACCTGCGCGCCCGCTTCATCCAGAGTTTTCACTCGGAGACCCTGGGATCAACCCCTTCCGAGACGGGGATACTCTACATCAAGTTTCCCGACCGGATGCGTTGGGAGTACACCAAACCGAAAGGGAAAGTCGCCGTTCTCGACGGGGAAAAGACCTATCTGTACCTTCCGGAAGACGGTCAGGTGATCGTGGGGAAATGGGCCGATCTCCTGCAGGAAAGTCCCGCGGCCCTGCTCATGGTCGGAAAACTGGAAGTCCGCAAGAAGTTTATGGTGGAACGGGTAACCGAGTATGCCGGCCTGCCGCGGGGGGTCGATCGGATCCGGTTGATTCCACGAGAACCCCAGGCCCGGTTCGACTCCATTCTCCTCGACCTGGATCGCCAAGGCACCCGGCTCCGCCGGATCGAGATGGAGGATCCCCTCGGCAACCGGGTGGAATATCGATTCCTCAATATCAGGGAAAACCAGATCCTTGCCGACGAGCTTTTCCATTTTGAACCGCCCGACGGCGTGGAGGTCCAATGGTTGGAGGAGAAAGCCCAAGACGGCGGCCGGGGGCGATGAGCCCGGCCCCCCTGGGAATTGCCAATAGGGTGCGGCGATGGTACCATTCCGGCCTCCTGGCGCCCGGCCGGTGCGTTTGGAAAGGGAATCCCATTCGGACAATGTTTTTCTGGATTAGACACCTTCCCGCCGCCATCGTT
>JAPUIV010000075.1 GCA_027296665.1 Acidobacteriota bacterium
TGAAAGGGTGTCGCCGCCGGCTGGTGTACCTGTCTCAGCGCAGGTCCAGCTGAATGCTCCCGCGGACATCTACGCCATGCAGGTCTGGCGGACGGTCAGGGAATCGCATGATGGAGGGACATTCGAGGAATGGCAAATAAAAGCCGGCATCTGCGAAGGATACAGACTGTTCTTTGGGCACGTTGGAAGACCGATCGAAGAAATCCTCGTTGAGGTCAGGAAGGCTGTTCCAAGAGATTGGTCCGATTGTCCCGTGTCAACCACCGAAGAGGCGTTGGTAACGACAAGAGCCGGATCCTGTGTATGGGACGTGTTTTTCAATCCTCCAATCAGCGCGGGAACGCCCGTGTGGAGATCCAGCGGCTACGCATCAGGATTTGACTTTGGCTTTGAGCTGCTGGGACTCACGGCCGAGGAACTCCGGCAGCATCCCAGCTACGGATATTCCATTAACCCTTGGGCATATTCGGGTGGGATCTCTGTCTGTCCGCCAGAGTACTTCCCTGAGCCGTATAGAACGTTATACCGGGAATCTATGGAGGGCAGTTGCGGACCGTTCAATCAAGACGTACCGGGCACTGCCATGGGAGTGTGGTTGCCGGCGCCACCGCCAGCCGACGGGAGCGTCCCTGACCGTGGGCTGGGGACGGTATGGCATTCATTGGGGATAGGCGGGAACGGGCTCGTTTTAGGGCTTTACCTATTTGAGGACTGGAAAGATGAGTCGGTACACAAACTGCATAGTGGGAGCCAGTTACCCGGAATTCCAGAGGGAAAGTTTCGGATTGAGGCCGCCCTGCATCAGGACCTCGGTTCCCTCGATGTCCATCAATTCGCTCACCTTCTGGAAAATTTCGTCGTGGGTGAGGACGTACCCCTCCGGCGAGCCGGGAGGCCGGTAAAAGGCGCAAAACTTGCACCGGACCCAGCAGACGTTGGTGTAATTGATGTTGCGACCGATGACGTAGGTGATCTGCCGCTCTCCGTGTTTCCGGCGGCGCACCGCGTCCGCCAGGGCGCCGATTTCCGGGAGGTGATGATGGTGGAACAGGAAGAGTCCTTCCTCCCGGTTCAGCCGTTCGCCGCGGGTGACCTTTTCCTCGATCTCAGGCAGCATGGGAGACCTCCTGGTACAAGGGATCCCGCTCCACGGGAATCCGCCCCGCTTCGCGGATCATCTCCACCAGCCCGTTGCGGGTGAGCGCCTGGGGGGTGGTCGCACCGGCCGAATGGGTGATCTCCTCCCGCAGGATAGTCCCGTCGACATCGTCGGCGCCGTACCACAGGGAAACCTGGGAGACGGGCGGGGAGATCATGATCCAGAAGCTCTTGATGTGCGGGAAGTTATCTAACAAAAGCCGGGAAACGGCGATTTGCCGCAGATCCTCGAAGCCGGTGGTGGACGGCAGATTGTCCATCTCGGTGTTGTCGGGGTGGAAGGCGAGGGGAATGAATGCGAGGAATCCGCCGGTTTCGTCCTGGAGCTCCCGGAGACGGAGAAAATGATCCACCCGTTCTTCCGGTGTTTCGATGTGGCCGTACAGAAGGGTGGCGTTCGACTTCAGGCCCGCCATATGGACCTTCCGGGCCATATCCAGCCATCCGGCCGGGCTCAGCTTCAAACGGAAGAGTTCCTCGTGGACCCGGTCGCTGAGGACTTCGACGCCGCCGCCCGGAACAGAGTCCAGGCCGGCATCCTTGAGGTCTTCGAGCACCTCCTCGATCGGCTTGCGGGCTACCCGCTGGATCTCCACCATTTCGATCATGGTGAACGCCTTGATCCCGACGGTCGGGCGAATCTCCTTTACCGCCCGCAGGATATCCAGGTAGTAGTCGTAAGGAAGCCGCGGGTTGATCCCGGCCACCATGTGGATCTCGGTGATCGGCTCTTTGAGCCAGTCCCGGACCCGCTGGCGCACCTGGTCGGGGCTCAGGGTGTAGGCGTCGTCTGCCCCCGGCAGGACGTAAAACGCGCAGAATTTGCACCCCTTGTTGCAGACGTTGGTGTAGTTGATGTGTTGGTTGCGCACGAAGAAAGCCTTCTGGCCGTTCCGGCGCTCGCGAACCCGGTTCGCCATGTACCCCAGGACGTTGAGGTCGGTCGCGGCGTACAGTCGCAGCCCGTCCTCCCGGGTTAGCCGCTCGTTGTTCGCGACCTTGTCGTTGATATCCGCCAGACCGGATTTTTCTATGGTTTCCCGCAGCATGCCTGGATCCCTTCCTTTCAGATTCCGAGTTTGTCCCAGATCGAGTCGATCCGCCGCTTCACTTCCTCGGACATTTTGAGGACGTCGGGCCAGCGGCCCCGGAAGCCCTCTTCGGGCAGTTTCTTGGTGGCGTCGATCCCCATCTTGCCGCCGTAGGCGGGGGTGGAGACCGCGAAATCGAGAACATCGACCGGTCCCTCGCCGAGGACCACATCACGTCCCGGGTCGATGTGGGTCCCCACCTTCCACACCACTTCCCCGGGGTTCTGAACGTCGCAATCCTTGTCGACCACGACGATCACTTTGGTGAACATCATCTGGCCGAGCCCCCACAGGGCATTCATGACCTTGCGGGCGTGGCCGGGATATTTCTTGTCGATGGAGACCAGGGCGAGGTTATGGAAGATCCCTTCCACCGGCAGATTGATGTCAACCACCTCCGGCAGGATCTTGCGGATCACCGGGAGAAAGATGCGCTCGGTGGCCTTCCCGAGCCACTGATCCTCCATCGGCGGTGGGCCGACGATGATGGTGGAGTAAATCGGATCTTTGCGGCGGGTCACCGCGGTGAGGTGGAAGACCGGGTAGTCGTCCTCCAGTGAGTAATAGCCGGTGTGATCCCCAAACGGGCCTTCTTTCCGCTTCTCGCTCGGATCCACATACCCCTCCAGGACGATCTGAGCGCTCGCGGGAACTTCCATGTCTATGGTCTTGCACCGGACCAGGGGGACCTTCTTCTTGCGCAGGAAACCCGCCAGCATCAGCTCGTCCATCTCCGGGGGCAGCGGCGCCGAAGCTGCATAAGTGACCACCGGGTCGGTACCCAGAGCAATAGCCACCTCCATCCGCTGCTGCCGCTCCTCGGTCTTCCGGAAATGTTGCGCGCCGCCCTTGTGAAGCTGCCAGTGCATTCCCAGGGTGCGGTCGTCGAAGACCTGCAGGCGGTACATTCCCAGATTCCGGGTCCCCCTCTCGGGGTGCCGGGTCACCACGGCAGGCAGGGTGATGTAGGGACCGCCGTCTCCCGGCCAGCAGGTGATGATGGGGATCTCCGCCATGGAGGGGTTGTCGGTGATCACCACCTCCTGGCAGGCGGCCCGATCGACGATTTCCGGCGCCATGTCCCCCAGGCGGGCCAGCTGCGGCAGCATCTTGAGCTTTCCCAGCAGGGTGGTCGGGATCTCCGGCTCCAGGAGGGCGGCCACCTCCGAAGCGACGGCGTCGAGGCTTTCCGCGCCAAGCGCCAGGGCCATGCGCTTTTCGGTGCCGTAGCTGTTGATCAGGACGGGGATTCGCGATCCCGACACATTGGTGAACAGGAGGGCCGGCCCTCCCGTTTTGACCACCCGGTCGGCGATCTCGGAGATTTCCAGGCGGGGGGAAACCGGCTCGCGAATTTCCCGGATCTCACCGAGTGAGCGGAGAGCTTTAATGAATGCCTGGAGATCTTCGTGGGGCAATACCGGCTCCCGGTTTCGAAATCATTGGTAACGATCAGGGCGGGCGATTCGATGAGGAGGGGATTCCGCCCCGGGGGAGAGAGGATACCCCCCTCATCCCCGAAGCGGCAAGCCCATGTTGGTTCAGGCGTTCGCGCTGGCCATCGGCAGGCGGGCCTTGCGGGATCCGTTTCTCGTCTTCTTCGCCTCCGCCCTCACGGCCGCCTTCTGGGCAAACCGGGCGGCCTCGGCCTCCTGGCCTTCTTCCGTCAGGGGAACTTCCTTGCCGCCGGCGTAAACCGCGTGCCGGCCTTTATTGGCGTACCACTCCGCCGTGGAGGCGGTGCGATGGATGTTCTCGACGATCTGCCGCCAGCCGGCCCCGGTGTTGTAGGCGCAGAAGGAGATCTCGCCCATCTGGGTGGCATAAGGGATGATGCACATCTCCGTGCGGCGGAAATCGTAATTGAACAGGTCCTGGAACCACATCCCGGCGATCATGAGAGGCCGCCATTGATAGCGCAATTTCGAGGCGAAACCCATCCGTCGGCCGTTTTGAGCGTCGACAATCTTGAGGAGTTCGGAGTTTCCCAGACTCTCCGGGGCGTTCCGGATCTTGAAATTCCGCATCAGGCTGAGAGCCATCTGCAGGACCGTCAACCGCTTCGAGCGGGATGAATCGGTGATCATCTTGATGTCTTCGAGCATCTGGTCGACATTGAGAATTTCGCTCATCGGCACGGTTTCCTTGGTCTCCTGGTTGACCAGCAGGAATGTGCCGATCCCGCAATTCGGGTGGCAGCCGCATTTCAGGCTGCCCCACTTCGAATCGCCTCCCTCCAGCTGGTCCCGGAGATCGGAGAACGGGCCACTGGCGGATAGCGGATACCAGTCCCGCAACGGTTCGGTCACGCCGACCTGTTTTTTCACGTCATGGGCAAGGTGGGAGAGGGTGTAACGCTGTTGAAACCGTCTTTCGTCCTCGATTTCATCGTCCCGTCCGGTGAACGACACCGGCTGGAAGGAGATGGCGTTGATCTTGTCGATGTTCTCTACGGCAAACTTGATGACCGGCCCTATCTGGTCGTTGTTAATGGTGTTGATAACGGTCATCACCAGCGTCACGTCCACGCCGCCGGCCTTAAGGTTCTCGATCGCCTTGAGCTTCACGTCGAACAGATTTCCCACCTTCCGGTGCTGATTGCTCTCGTTGCCGACGCCGTCGAACTGCAGATAGGCCAGGCGCAGGCCCACTTTCCCGGCCTGGCGGGCGAACTCCGGATCCTGGGCGAAGCGGATGCCGTTGGTGGCGCACTGGGTGCTTTCGTACCCGACCTTGCGGGCATAGGCGACGGCGTCCAGGAAGAACGGCGAGATAGTGGGCTCGCCGCCGGAGAATTGCACCGATAGCTGCCGACGGGGCTTGATGGTGATGGCGTTATCGAGGAGTTCCTTGATGTCCTCCCAGGTCAGTTCGTGGATATAACCCACCTGGTTGGCGTCCATGAAGCAGGGGTCGCACATCATGTTGCATCGATTGGTGAGATCTATGGTCAGCACGGCGCCGCGGCCGAACTGGATGCTGGAGGTCCCGTGATTGTGCAGGTCGTCGGGGGCCATGCGGAAATCACGCCCGGGGTACAGTTTTTCCATGCGGGCGAGAAAAGCCGGGTCCATCGCCATCAGGTCGGAGAAGAAGCCGTGTTTATCACAGGTCTTCTCCATGTACACCTTGCCGTCCCGCTCGACGATCTGTGCCTTGATCTCGCCGGGGTTCGCGTCCACCAGGACCTTCCAGTTTTCCTCGCCGAGGAGGATCTTGCTTCGAACCTCCACCACGCACTTGGGACACAGGGAATCGGTCTGTCGCGGGACCCCGAGCGGCGGGAAGGTCCGTTCATGACTCTTGGGGAGTGGCCCCGGCGCCCAGGGAGGGTGAAAGGTGTTGTATTGGATTCGCTTGTTGACCGCCTGGAAGGCATGCCAGGAAATGTTGGCAACCCGCGATATCCCCCACCCGAATATATTTCGGATATGGGTTTTCAGGGTTCGTTTCCCGTTTCCGTTGGGCAGCGGTCTTGCCAGCATTTCCGGAGTGGGGATGGTCACGGGAGCGGGGGTTCCCATCCATTTCTCCTTCGGCTCGACTGGCGGCGGGGGGCCTTCTTTCGGATTCGTGCTTACCACCTGCTGCATCCTTGATACCCTCCTATTTTACCTGGTTCCGATGGCGAAATTTATCTGAATTGGTGATGTCTTGCAACCATATTTTAACGACGAATACGGATGATTGCTTCAGCTCTTGGCTGGCAACAGATCGCCGACCATGATTCCTTGAAGCCACTCGTGGCTGCGCTGCTGGAGGGCTTCGAAAATATTCCGCGCCTTGCAGGTCCACAGTTTGGGACAGTCTCCGGAAACCGGTTCGGTGCAGCTGTTGAAACAAACAGGCCCTTCCAGGGCCACCACCAAATCCAGAAGGGGAAGGGCTTTCGGCTCCTTCCTGAGAAAGTAGCCGCCGTTCGCTCCCCGGACGGCCCCCAGGATGCCGGCCTCCCGGAGCCGGCACAGGATCCGGGCGAGGTATTTCTTGGGAATGCCGCAGTTGCTGGCAATCTCGTCGCGGTGGCTACGACATCCGGCAGGTTTGGAAGCAATATACACAACTGCTGCCAACCCGTATTCGCCTATTTTGCTGATTCGCATGGCGTGATTCCCGGAAAGATTGGACCTTTACC
>JAPUIV010000076.1 GCA_027296665.1 Acidobacteriota bacterium
TCACGGTCCGGGTTTTTGGTCGAGCCTGACCCATCAGGAAGACGGAACTCGCCAAGAGAAGGACCAAGATCCCTACCAGCTTAATCCTCCGGTTCTGCCTCTCCACTTTTTCCAGCCGTTCAAGGACAACTTTCATGTCCGGTTTCTGCAAGGCCATGATTGCTCCCTCCCAAAATTCAGGTGTCCACAATGTGTCCACCGTTCCTGTGAAATGCGCTGAAACGTGCGGAAGCAGGCTACAATAAATGCCGGTGTTTCGGTGGGCCAGAAACCTCTAATCCGTTGAAAACTTTGATGATAGCGGCTTTCGGTCATGTCGAACCTGAATCTGGCGCGTCTGCCAGTTCCGCCACTTCGGCAAAATCTTGATGGCCGCGCCATGGTAGCGGAGTTTTTCGGGAGGGTCAAGACGATCCCGGGCGCAAGCTGGAGGGGGAGTTCGGTCCCGCCCGATTTACGGTATTCTTATTGCGGACCGGCGATAGGCGGGTGAGGGACGATGTTTATACCCCTGAGCGACCAACCCAATCCGAAAGGGATACCAGCGGTAAATTACCTGTTGCTCGGGCTGAACCTGGCCGTTTTTCTGTTCTACAGCCTTCCTCTCATGTACCAGGCTCCCGCCCCGGGGGATCCCGATCTTGCCGAATTCCTCCGGGTACTGTCAGGACAACTGGGCGGGAAAATCGATGTTTCCAGTGAGATTCTGTCCCGGATTTCGGCCCATGACCTGGCATTGTTCCGGCACGGTTTCCGGCCCGCCCATCCCCAGATCATCGATCTGCTCACCTCGATGTTTCTCCATGCCGGCTGGCTTCATCTGATCGGGAACATGCTGTTTCTCTGGATTTATGGCGACAATGTGGAATATCGCCTGGGCCGGGCCGGCTACCTGGCCAGTTACCTGGGAACGGGAATCGCCGCGACTCTGTTTCACTCGTTCATGCAGCCGGGATCCGAACTGCCAATGGTGGGCGCCTCCGGAGCAATTTCGGGTGTCCTCGGCTTTTATTTCGTGTGTTTTCCGAGGAATCAGGTTCGAGTCCTCTTGTTCTTTTTCCCCATATTCTACCGGATAGTCCTGATGCCGGCTCGCTGGGTGCTGGCGATTTACCTGGTCATGTACAATCTTCTGCCATTTCTGCTATCTACCGGCCGGGGGGGAGGTGTCGCGCACGGCGCGCATATCGGCGGTTTCCTGGCCGGTATGGGCGCCGCCTACCTGTTGCGCGGCTGGGAGGTGAACCGCCGTCCGGCCGGATTCCGGCGGAAAAGAGATCGATCCGGGGAGGAAGGGCTGCCTGGAACAGATTCCCTTTCCGGGGCATTGCGGGATGGACGCCTGGAGAAGGCTGCCGCCGCCTACTTCCGTCTTTCCCGGAATCAGGCCCGGAATCTGATCACCCCCGAAGATCTTCTCCGCCTGGCCGATTTTCTGCGAGAGGAGAACCAGGCGGACGGAGCCCTCTCTCTGTATCAGCGCCTCCTGGCCGATTACCCGAAGTTCGGGGCTCGGGACCAGGCACACCTTGGGGCCGGACTGGTTCAATTTTACGGTCGCCGGCAACCGACGGCAGCCTACCAGCATTTTCTCTCGGTCCTGGACCTGGATCCTTCCCCCGCGGTGACGATTCGCGCCCGGCAGGAGGTCTCCAGGATCCAGCATTTGCAAAAACTGCAAATCCGGGGACGGGAAGGTTGACCCTTTACAGGGCCAGGATCTTGTCCACCACTCGTTCCACTTCCTGGATGTCGAGCGGTTTGACCAGGCAGGGGATGTCGGCGAGCATGATGAATTCATGAGAATTCATGTAATTCAGATCCCCGGTGGTGAAGACAAATCTTTGCTGCATCTCGGGGTGTTTTTTCTGGATCTCCTTGAGGAATTCCATGCCGTTCATCTTGGGCATTTTCAGATCGGAAATGATGAGGGAGTACCTGTTCCCGGTCAATTTGTTGCAGGCCTCAATCCCGTTCGTGGCCGTGTCTACCCGGTGCCCCATCTGGTTCAGAATCGCCATGTAGAGATCGATGATGGTCGGGTCGTCGTCCACGACAAGAATCCTTTGGTCGGCGGGCGCGTCCTGGCGTTCCTCGACCACCTCGGGATTGGGTTCGGTGTCGGTGATCGGCAGATGCAGATGGAACCGGGTCCCTTTACCCGGTTCGCTCTCGACATCGAACCGGCCTTCATGGCTTTCCACGATCCCGAAGGAAATGCTCAGGCCCAGACCGGTGCCTATTTCGGCCGGTTTCGTGGTGAAAAATGGATCAAAGATCCTTCCGAGCACTTCCGGGGTCATCCCGGGCCCGTTGTCCTCGATGGAAACCACCACATCTTTCCCCTGTAGCCGGGTGCGGACGATGATCTTTCCCGGTTTCTTGGTTGCGGAGATCGCTTGCTGGGCGTTGGTCAGGAGATTCAAGAAAACCTGCTGGATTTGCTGGAAGTCGAGGAGGCAAAAAGGAAGATTCTTCTGGAAGTCCTTGACCACTTCGATTCCGCTTTCCTCGAGTTGCCGTTCCACCAGATCCAACGCCTTCCGGAGAATGCCGTTCACCCCGAGGGCTTTCCGATCGGGATCCGATTTCCGGGAAAAATTCAACAGATCGTTCACGATCTTCTTACACTGCTCCGCCGAACCGGAGATCCGCTCCAGGTCCCGGGCAATTTTCGGATCCTTGTTCTTGATGACAACCAGCTGGGAAAATCCAAGTACGCCGGTGAGTCGGTTGCGAAGCTCGTGGGCCACCGTCGCCACCAGTTCTCCGACCGAAGCCAGCCGGTCCGCGTGCATTAGCTTGACCTCGGCAAGTTTCTCGGGACTGATGTCCTGGGCGATCCCGAGAACCCCCTGTATCTCTCTTCCCGCTTCGGCGATGGGCCAGAATGTCAGTCGGACCTCCAGGGCAGGGCCATCCTTTCTGCGCAGGCGGATTTCCCCCGCCTGCAAAGGTTTCTCTTCCTGGAGATCCTGGAGTAAGGAGGGGAGCGGGGGAGCCTCCGGCCAGAGAAAATTTAGCTCCCCTCCCAGCATCTCCTCCCGGCTGAAACCGGTGCGGCGAGCGGCCGACCGATTCCAATCGGAGATCTTGCCGTCCAGATCGATGCTGAAGATCAAGTCGGGGAGCTGGTCGAAAAGGAGTTGCAGTTGCCGGGCCTTGGTTCCGTGCCGCCGGGATTCTTCCTGTACTCGCCTGTAGAGCAGGGAGTTTTTCACCGCGTTTGCCGCTGCCGAGGCGACGATCTGCGTGAATCGGACCTCATCCGGCGCGAACCCTTTCTTTTCCCGGGAGGCCCGCAGGCAGATGGTGCCGAAGATCTCCTCCCCGTACCGCAAGGGGATCACCAGAAGGGAGCGAAATCCCAGTCGCCGGAGTTCCTCACGGACCTCCGCGACCAGATCACAGGTCTCTATGTCCTGGATGATCACCGGTTTCCCCGATTTCATCGCCTGGCGGATCTCCGGATACTTGGACAACTGGAGGGGATAGCGGTTAAGGTTTCGATCGTCGCTCGAGGTCAGGACATTGCATTCCTGCTTCTCCTGGTCGACCAGGACGATGGAGACCCGGGCGGAATCGAGCAGTTCGGCCAAACGAAGGGTGGTCTCATGCATGACGGTATGGAAGTCCAGGGAAGAATTTGTGGTTTCCAGGATCTTGAGGATTGCCCGCAGTTCTGATCGTTCCCGGACGGTCTGGTTTGACATCGCCTCCCGGTGCCGTGTCTCCGCCACGATGTACCCGTAATACAGGGCGACGATCGCGAAAAACGGAATGAGAACGGGATCGGGGATCCCTCCCAGCCCGGCCAGTGTCGGCTTCCAGCCCAACGATCCGAAACAGAAAACCAGGGTGATAAAACCAGCGGCGAGAAGGATGCGGAAAAACCCTTCACCCAGGGCGATGATGAGGATCATGAGGAAGAAGAACAGGTAGATTCGCGCGGAGCCCACTCCCGTGAGTGTGAGGATGAAGGCCAGCAGGAATGTATCCGCAAGTATGATCAAAACTCGCAAGTGTGCAGAATTTTGGGACCTGGAGGGGAGAAAACAGGTCCAGAAATGAGAGGCCAGAAAGGCGGAGAGGATCCCGCAGCCGATCAATAGGGAGACCGAGTCGACATCCGCGGTAAAAAGAATTCCGGTGACCGCCGCGAATAGCCCCAGGCGGAGGAGGAAGAAGTTTCGGCCTCCCGGCAGAAAGATGGGCCGGTTGCCATAAAAAATCCCGGTTAATGGAACTGTACGCATGGGTCAGATTTCTCTTTCGCGGGATAATTTAGGTCGCCGGGGTGGGGAACGCCACAAAGCTCGATTCAGACAGAACCGAGGCCCGGTTGCCTCAAAATGCAAAATTTCGTAAAATTCACTTCTTTCCGGTCTTTTTGACCTCGCTGGTCTCTTTCCCTGCGTTTCCCGGGCCACAATCAGAGGATCCGACTGATGCCAAGGAGGAAAAAACCAACAGCCGGTACCATCCGGGGCCGGCTCGAGCGGCACCGGAATGGGTACGGATTTGTCCAGCCTGAAACCGATCCGGGACGGGATGTATTCATTCCTCCCCGGCGGTTCGGAGGGGCTCTCCATGGCGATAAGGTGGCGGTCCGCCTCACGGGAGAACGGGGTGGGGGCCAACGCCGTGAGGGGATCGTGGTGGAGATCCTGGAACGCGCCGTTCAGAGGGCCGCCGGCCTGTTCCGGATGGAGGGAAACGGGGGTATTGTGGAACCGTTCGATCCTCGTTTCCCCGGGGTGATCCGGATTCCCGCGGGACAGACCAGCCGGGCCCGGGATGGCGAGGCGGTGGGTTGCAAGCTCACCCGGATGCCCGGGCGGTTTCGTCCGGGGGAGGGTCAGATCATTGAAGTCCTGGGGTACCCGGAGGACCCGGTAATCGCCAGGCGAATTCTGATCTGGAAACACGATCTCAGGGAACGGTTCCCGGAGGAGGTTCTCCATGAGTGTTCCCGGCTGAAGCAGGGTTCCGATCTTCCCGGGAGCGGGGGAATGGTCGATCTCCGGCATCTTCCGGCCATCACCGTCGATCCGCCGACAGCGCGTGACCATGACGACGCGATATCGCTGGAACAAGCAGCGGATGGCGGTGTTCGAATCGGAGTGCATATTGCGGATGTGGCGCATTTTGTTCCCGAGGGCTCGGCAACCGATCTGGAAGCGAGGTTGAGGGGAACCAGCGTCTACTTTCCTGGGACCTGTCTGCCGATGCTGCCGGAGCGGTTGTCCGCCGACATCTGCAGTCTCTTGCCGGGGAGTGACCGCTTGACGATGTCGGTATTTTTCGGGATCGGCCCGGACGGTTCGGTCCGGGACGTCCGGATCATGCCCGGCAAGATCCGAAGCCGGGCCCGGATGACCTATGGCCAGTTGGCTGAAATCCTGGAAGGGAAAACCCCGACGCCGGCCGGTTTTCCGCCCCTCTATTTCCAGGAACTGGAGGAATCCGCCCGTCGTCTCAAATCGCACCGGAATTCCCGCGGCAGTATCGACCTGGACCTGCCCGATCCTTCCTTGATCCTGGGCGATGATGGGAGGATGGCCGGAATCGATCCGGGTGAGCGGAATGCCGCCCACACCATCATCGAGGAGTTCATGCTGGCGGCCAACGAAGCGGTTGCCCGGTGGATCTTCTCCGCCAAGGTGCCCTCTCTGTATCGAATCCACGAACGACCCGACCCGGTAAAACTCGAATCGTTCAATTCGATCCTGGAACAATTCGGTTTCCATCTACCCGGACCCTATCTGAACCTTCCTTCCCGGGCCTTCCAGGATCTCCTTCAGAGTTTTCGGGGATGTCCGGAGGAACCTGTGCTGATCCGGCTCCTGCTTCGATCGTTGCAACAGGCACGGTATTCCGAGGAACCTCGCGGTCATTTCGGATTGGCGATGCGGATGTACTCCCATTTCACCTCTCCGATCCGGCGGTATCCTGATCTGGTGGTTCACCGGATCCTCAAACGGCTCCTGGCCAAAGGTTCCATTCCGGAAATCGAAAAGGAGGCTCTCCGGGGGAGTCTGCCGGAGATCGCCCGGGAGAGTTCCAGGACGGAACGGGTCGCCGAACGGGCCGAAAGAGAAATGATCGATTGGATGACGATCGGGTTCCTCTCGGATCGTATCGGGGATGAGTTTTCCGGTTGCATATCCGGTGTGGTTCGGGCCGGATGCTTTGTGTTCCTCGACAACATCCTTGTTGATGGATTCATTCCGGTTACCTCCTTGCCCGAAGACAAGTACCAGTTTCTGGTGAAACGGCAGGCGCTGCGGGGAGCTCGCACCGGCCGCGCCTTCGGGATCGGGGTCCGGGTGCGGTTGCGCCTCGACCGGGTGTGCGCCTGGCCGCCCCAGATCGATTTCTCCCTGGTGGAGAAAGAATCGGTCCGCCGCACGAAAAGACGAAAATCGGGACGGGGTTCCCGATAGGACGAGAACCGGGATGGAAGAAGACACTTTTCGGGAAATCGATCATACGGGAGACCTTGGCATGGAAGTTGTGAGCCGCGATCTTCCCGGGCTCTTCTCCCGTGCGGCCCTGGCCATGGGAGAGATCCTGTACGATCCCGCTGTGGTTGGACCCCGGGAGGAGATCGGGATGTTTTTCCGGGGCCAGGATCATGCCGATCTCATGGTCCGGTTCCTCGGTGAAATCCTTTATCTCTTCGAGGCGCGCGAACTTTTATTTCACCATTTTAAAATCCTTTTGGTGGAACCGGCGCGGCTGCGGGCGGTGGGATTCGGGGAAGGTTTCGACACCAACCGGCATCGGATTCGAGCCAGCATCAAGGCGGTGACCTATCACCGGGCCCGGGTGGAGTCGAAACGGGAAGGCGAGTGGCGAGCCGTGGTGATCCTGGATGTGTGAAGCGAAATATCCTCGGGTTCGCAGGATCGATTCCAGCCGCTGGGAGATCGAGGCGACCGGCGGGATGCGCGTGCCG